>JASIDM010000007.1 GCA_030044695.1 Thermoplasmata archaeon | reverse complement strand
TTCCGCCCGACCCCTCTCGGTCGACGGCTCGCCGAGCCGTCGCTCCGACAGCGGATCCTCGATCGGTTCGAGATCGAGCTGCCGTACCTGAGCGCCCTCGAACGCGCCCTGCGCTCCGAAAGGACCGCCTTTGAGCAGGTCCACGGCCGGTCGTTCTACGAGTTCCTCGCCACGAACTCGCGCTACGGCGAGGAGTTCCACCGCACGCTCGCCCAAGGGGCCCGCGACGCGATCGCCCCGCTGCTGGAGGCCGTCGACCTCCGACGGTTCCGGTCGGTCCTGGACGTCGGCGGGGGGAGCGGCGCCCTCGTCGCCGGCCTCCTCGCCGCCCTGCCGGAGCTCCGCGGGGCGGTCCTGGACGGTGCCGGCCCGCTTCGACAGGCGCCGGAAGAGCTCGCCCGTCTCGGGGTGACCGACCGCTGCCAGCTCGTCGTAGGGAACTTCCTCGAAGGGGTACCGACGGGCTTCGACCTGTACGTGCTCCGGTGGGTGCTCTGCGACTGGGACGACCCGCACGCCCTCACGATCCTGCGGAACTGCCGCAAGGCGATGCGGCCCGAGAGCCGGCTGCTCATCCTCGAGCCGCTTCGGGACGTGGACCGTGAGGCCGGCTACCGGCGCAGCCTTGACTTCGTCCTGCGGCTGACGACACCCGGGGGGCTTCGGAGCGCTCCTGAGCTCGAGCACCTTCTCGGGCAGGCCGGACTTCGACTCGTCGACACCCGGGCGGCCGCGTGGTACTCCGACGCCACGGAGGCAGCCCCTCTCGAGACCGACGCTCCCTCCGGGGCCCGGTGATCGGCCGAGAGCGGCCCGAGCAGACGTCGAATCCGCACGGTCTCAGCCGCGACGTACGGCAGCGGGGGGAGACGTCGTCCCCTCGGTCGTACTCCCTCCTGAGGACCGGGGCCGCCGGGGAGCCCGAGCCAGCCGAGCGATCGCCGCCTCCCACCCTCGAGCCTGGTCGGCGAAGGTCCATCGGGCTAGCTCGGCATGACCACGCACGCCGAGCTCGGCTGCCCACGCCGGCTCCCGGTAGAGCCGGACGAGAGCGGTAGCGAACCCCTCCACGTCGCCCGGCTCGTGCAGCAGGTAGTCACGACCCTCGACGCCCTCGTCCACGCCGGACGCCGGGGTCGTGACGATCGGAAGGCCGACGGCCGCTGCCTCCCGCACCGCCAGCGAGTAGGCCTCGTACCGCGTCGGGAACAGGAAGGCATCCGCCGCCGTCAGGATCGCCCATTTCGTGGGCTCGTCGACCCAGCCGTACCGCACCTCGCTCGCGATCGGCGGGGCGTAGTTGCCCGCCGTGAGCAGCACGACCGGCGCCCCCATCGTCTGCGCCCGCACGACGGCGGCCCGGGCGACCTCGAGGCCCTTGCGCCGGTGGTCCGCGCCGACGAACGCCGCATAGAAGACCCCGGACGGCAGCCCGAGCCGGTGGCGGGCCTCGTCGCGGTCAGCGAGGGTCCGAGCTGCTCGCGGGGCGACGCCGTTGGGAACGGGGACGACCCGTCGGGGGTCGACACCCAGCCGCTCGATGAGCTCCGGGACGAGGCGGCGCGAGCCCGCGACGCAGAGGTCGGCGGTCCGGGCGCTCAGCCACTCTCCCGCGCCCAGGACGGCGCGGAGGAGACGGTCCCGGTGGCGGAGCCGGCGTTCGCGCGGATTCCGGTAGCCCAACACGCCGCGGACGAGGCCGTGGATCGCGAGGACCCCGGCGATGCCGTAGCGCCGCCCGAGCAGGAACGGGATCCACGCCCCGGGCTCGCCGTTCAGGACGATCGCGTCGAGCCCGGGGTCGAGGCGGAAGGCGACCCGGAGGGGGAGCTCGACGCCGATCGCCCACCTCGGACCCTGGATCGTCCGGCAGGGGACCCCG
Source organism: Thermoplasmata archaeon (assembly GCA_030044695.1). Taxonomy (GTDB): domain Archaea; phylum Thermoplasmatota; class Thermoplasmata; order Lutacidiplasmatales; family UBA184; genus Lutacidiplasma. The sequence goes on along the minus strand of JASIDM010000007.1, from coordinate 5,343 downwards.
ATCAGGCGTAGTCCTCGCCACGAAGCGAGCTCCGTGGGCGCGTCCACGGGGCAGTAGGCGACGACGTCGTGGCCCCGTCGCGCGAGCTCTTCGGCGATCTCGGAGACGACGTGAGGGATCGCTCGCTCCCGGAACGAAGGGTGCGTGTAGAAGACGATCCCGACCCGCAGTCGCGGAGCCATCGTCGAAGGCTAGGCGTGGACTAGCACGGGCCGTCGCCCGGCCCGTGGCCCCGACCCGCCGTCGGGTTGGCGGGGGCAGGCCGCGCGCGCAGCGCGCCGGTGCACGGGGGAACCGACGTAGGCCTAGACCGCGCCGCCACCGGATCCTGCGTCTTCCGCAGCCGAAGACGCCGCGCTCGCCGCGGACTTCGCCGCGTTGGCGGCGGTGGAGGTGGCCGCGGACGTAGCCGAGGTGCTCGCGTTGGCCGCCGAGGATGCCGCTCCGGCGAGCGAGGCGCTGGTCGTCGAGCCCGCGCCCGAGATCGGGGCCTTCATCTGGCCCAGGGTGGTCGTGCTCGAGGTCACGCTGGGCGCCTTCATCTGGCCGACCGTGGTGGTCGTCGACGTCCCCGTCGTCGGGGCCTTCATCTGACCCAGCGTGGTCGTGCTCGAGGTCACGCTGGGCGCTTTCATCTGACCAACGGTGGTCGTCGTCGACGTCCCCGTCGTCGGGGCTTTCATCTGACCCAGTGTGGTCGTGCTCGAGGTCACGCTGGGCGCCTTCAGCTGCCCGACCACAGTACCCGAGCCGCCACTGGTCAGCGGGGACTTCAGCTGCCCGACCGACGTGCCCGACCCGCCGCTGGTCAGCGGGGCCTTCAGCTGGCCCAGCGTGCTCGAGCCGGACGCCCCGAGATTACCAAGGTTCGGAGGAGGGGTGATGACCGTGGTTGAGCTCCCCGACCCGGAGCCAGCGATCTCCAATCCGGTGGTCGTGCCGCTGGGAGTCTGGATCCCGCCGCTGCCCGGGCCGAGGATCGTCGGTGCGCTTCCCGAGCCGGGGCCCGCGATCGTCAGGCCGGTCGGGGTGCCGCCGGTGACGGGAGGCCCTCCAAGGCCCGGGCCGCCGATCGTCGACGGGCTGCCCGATCCCGATACGATGAGGTTCGGGGTCGACGGGGTGCCGGCGAGACCCTGCACCGGGGCGAAGGTCGCTTCCGATCCTCCCACCGGGGACGCCCCGATCGTCGGCGGGGTCCCGGACGAGCTCGTGAGGGCACCGAGCACCACCGCCACGCCGAGGCCGGCGAGGCCGGCCAGGCCCAGGAGGATCCCCAGCTCCGGCAGGGAAACGTTGTTGAGCGGGCCCACGACCGCACAGACGCCTGCGGTCGACGTCGGCGCCCACACCGCCGTCAGCGTGCCGTTCGAGCGCACCGAGATGACGGTCGAGGTCCCCTGGGGCGAGCTGACGGGGCCCGCCGAGCTCGACCAGCCGAGGAACGCCTCGCCCGAGCAGCTCCCGGCCACGATCGCGTACCGACCGGCGAGGAGGCTCGCGTTCACCGAGCCGTTGGCGTAGCTCTGCCCGCCGAAGTCGAACGCGCAGGACGTCGGCAGATCGTCGAACGTTACCGCGTAGAGGACCTCGTGGAACGTCACGGCGAAGCTCACGACCGCCCCGTCGACCGTGAACGCGCCCGCGGGCGCGACCCAGCTCCCGTTCTCGGAGGCGATGACGTAACCGTAGCTCCCGTTCATCGCGAAGAACGTCAGCGTCGGGCCCGTCGCGTGGAAGGAGCTGCCGCCGGTGACGTTGAGCCACCACTCCGTGCCCATCGGGAGGTTCGACTCCGTGACCGTCACCTGGTAGAGGACGGGGAGGAACCCTTGCTGGAGGGAGACGACCGACCCCCGCACGACGAACGTCCCCGAGCCCGGGGACGGCGTGTAATCGCGGTCGGTGGAGGCGACCGTGAAGGCGTAGGTCCCGTTCGACGCGGAGAACGTGAGCACGGTGGACCGGGAGGAGTACGAGGGGCCACCGGTGAGATTGAACCACCACAGGGTACCGGCGGGAAGCTCGCTGCCGACGGTCTCGGTCACGGTCACGACGAACACGACCGGCGTGAACGTCACCGACACGTCGACGACCGCCCCCTCGACCTGGAACGTGCCGCCGACGGCCGCCCAGCTCTTGTTCGCCGACGCGAGGTGGTAGACGTACGAGCCGTTGGCGGCGAAGAAGCTGATCGTCGGGCCGCTCGAGGTGAACGAGCCGCCGATCGTGGTGTTCACCCACCAGGCCGTCCCCATCGGCAGCCCGCTCTCGGTGAACGTCACCTCGTACAGGACGGGAAGGAACGCCTCGGAGAGGCTCAGCCCGCTGCCGTTGACCTCGAACGTCGAGCTCGACGGGCTCGGCGTGAAGCTCGAGTTCGCCGACGCCACCTCGTAGGCGTAGACGCCGTCGGGCTCGGGGAACGACAACGTCGTGGACGTCGAGCTGTACGAGCCCCCGCCGGTCACGTTCACCCACCACATCGTGCCGGCCGGCAGCTCGCTGCCGAGGCTTTGGGTGAAGGTGACCGTGTAGGTCGTCGCCGGCGCGGAGAGGTTCCCGATCAACGACAGCGTGCCCTGATCGAGGTTCGCGACGGAGATGTTCTGCTCGGCGCTCGCGTACGCCACCGCCTCCGGCGACGCGCCGACCGTGAGGTTCGGCCCCGCGAGGATCTGGCCGACGGCCTCGACGACCGAGACGTTGCCCGAGGAGGCATCGGCGACGTAGAGGTCGCCGTTCGCCGTGTCGTAGGCGATCCCGAACGGCTCCCCGCCGCCAAGGTCGGCGCCGGGCGAGCTCGAGTTGGTCGTAGGGTCGATGACGGTGAGGTTGCCGCCGAGCTCGTCGGCGACGTACAGGTCGTGGGTCGTGGGGACGTAGACGATCCCCTCCGGGTACGTCCCGGTCGGTACCTGGGCGGCGAGCGAGAAGGCGGGGGGCTTGCCGCCGGTCCGGGCGGCGAGGTGGACGACGGTGACGCTGCTGTTGTCGGTCCCCCCGGTGAGGTAGGCCCCGTCGTTCTCGGGGTCCCAGGCCAGGGACGCCGCCTGGAACGTGTACGTGTCGTAGACCAGCGGAAGCTTGAGCCAGTCGTTGGCGACGTACGTCGACGGGTCGATCCCGACGAGCGAGCCGTTGGAGTCGCCGAGGAGCATCTCGGCGTCGGTCGTGTCGTAGGCGAGCGGACCGGAGCCGCCGGCCGACTGGAGCGAGCCGGCGATCGGCGCGAGCGAACCGCTATCGGTCTCGGTGAACGCCTCCGTGAAGCCGGCGGGGTACTGGCCCTCCTCGCTGACCCAGAGCTCGCTGAGCGGGCCGGCATCGGCCACCGAGACCACCTCGAAGGGGATCGGGATCGTCGCCGTCACCAGGTGCGTGCTCGCGTTGACGACGATCAGCTCGTAGCTCGCCCCGACGACGTACTCGTCGTGGAGCGGGGCGTAGGCCACGGTCCCCGGTGAGGTCCCGAGCAGCACGCTGCCCACGGTCTGGTGCGTGCTGTCGTCGATCACCGTGAGGTTGTTCGAGCCTTCGTCGGCGATCAGCATGTCCGCGGTGCTCGGGTCGTAGACCGCGGCCTCGGGCTCCGTGCCGACCGTGAGGTCGACGACCGGCGCGGACGGGTCCGCGCCGTCGATCACGGAGAGGTTCGATCGGCCGCCGACATCGTAGATCGCGCCGGAGCCCCCGACGCCAAGGCCCGGGATGTCCGAACCGTAGAACGGCACGGGGACCGAGGTGTGGTCGCCGAAGTTCGTCGCGTTCAGGACCGTCACGTTCTCGTAGCCTTCGAAGCTGACGGCCAGCACGCCGTCCGCGGCGTCGAAGACCACCCCTTGGGAGGAGCTCCCGACGCTGACGTTGGCCACGAGGTGGCCTTCCGCGATGTCGTAGACCGCGAGCCCGGCGCCGTAGCAGCCGATCACGATCGAGCCGGAGCTGCCGGCGTCCGGATCGTAGGCGATCCCCTCCGGGGTCCCGGCGACCGGGAACGAGCCCACGTAGGCTCCCGAGCGAGCGTCGAGGATCGTGACGTTGCCGCTGCCGAGGTCGGACACGAACAGCTCGTCGTTCTTCGGGTCGAACGCCAGGGCGTACGGGTTCGCCCCGACGGCCGAGCTGCCGACGTAGGCCAGGGTGCTCGCGTTGTAGGCGAGCACGCTCGAGGTCTCCTCGCCGAGCAGGAAGACCCGCTGGTCCTGGACGTCGACGAGCAGGCCGGGCACGTACGTGGCGAGCGGGACCGAGCCGACGTACTCCCCGAGCGTCAGGTTCCAGACGGCGAGCACGTTCCCGGCCGGGACGTCCGTGAGCACGTACAGCTCCTGGCTCGCGGAATCGTAGGCGAGGGCGCTCGGGCCGATCCCGTCGAACGCCTCGACGTTCCCCGGTAGCGTGGTCCCGTTGGCGAGCACGACGGTCGCGAAGACGCTCCCTTCCGTGGACGGGTCCCCGTCCGGCCGCGCGAGCTCCGGGACGGGAACGGTTCGCGACGCCGGGGCGGGCGGCGTCGAGGTAGGACCGTGGGCCAGCGGGGCGAGGAGGGAGGCGCCGGGGGCGAGCAGGAGTGGGAGCAGCAGCGCCACGACCCCCCAGCGGGTCGCTCGGCGCCGTCGAGCGTGCGACGGGCCGGCGAGGACCCGGCTCGGGCGGGACGACTCTCGGCCCAACGTTACCCACCCTGAGTCGTCGCGGGGTACGGGGTTCGGTAGTTAAAGCCCTACGACGGCCCGACCGGCGCGCGACGGACCGCGCCCGGGGGTCCCGACCGCGCGAGCCCCTCCCCCAGGGCCGGTCGCGGTCGTTCGACGCCCCGGCCTAGGCGACGCTGACGGAGACGACGTCCGAGTGGCGGAGCAGGATCGCCCGGGCGACCTTGAGGTTCTTGCCGGCCTTGCCGATCGCCCGCGCCTTCCAGGCCGGGTCGACGGTGACCGTCGCGTGCCGTCCCTGGCCCTTGGGGCCGAAGTCGACGTGCTTGGGCGAGTACCAGTAGAAGATGTTCCGCACGAGGGTCTCGGGGTCGTCCGACCACTCGACGACCTGGATCTCCTTCTTCAGCATCCCCTTCAGCCGGTCGACGAGCACGCCGCCCGGCCCGACGGCCTTGTGGACATCGCCGGGCTCGACCAGGATGACGAGCTTCTCCTCCGCCTCGAAGCAGTCCTTGACCCGGGCCCCCGTGCGCTCCTCGAACAGCCGCAGGTAGCCGAGCGTCTCCGTGTCGAAGGAGACCTCGGTCATCGGAAGGGGTTCGGCGCGGGCCGCCTACGTCTCGAGGGTGAGGATCGCGCTCGAGCCCGGGTCCAGGATCGCCATGGCGCTGATCGGGAACGG
>JASIDM010000102.1 GCA_030044695.1 Thermoplasmata archaeon | reverse complement strand
CCGAACTCGACCGTCGCGTCGAGCCGGCTGCGGACGATCTCCTTCAGCAGGTCGAGGAACTGCGAGTCCATTCCCCGGATCTCGGCGGGTTCGTCCGGGACCGGCTGCAGCGCGGACGGCTCGACCGTCTCGGACCGGCCGACCTCGTCGAGGAGCAACTGTCGGAGCTCGAGCGGGTACGGCACCTGGAAGAGCTTGTCCCCGTGGCCCTCGGGGAGCTCGACCAGCAGTCCCCGGCGCTTGAGCCGGGTCAGGAGCCGGTTGGTGTCCTCGAAGACGCGCTCGCGCAGGAGCCGCGCCCGCAGTTCCGTGAGGCGAAAGCGGGCCGGCTGCGACGCCACGCCGCGCACTGTGCGGCGTCGGTCCGCGTCCGCGACGACCCCGATCAGCACGCGCGCGACCGCGACATCCGGCTCGACCAGCTCGAGGGAACCGGCCGCGGCCACGGGGCTCGCTACCGTCCGACCGTCTTATATTAATGGGCCCTCGAGAGTGCGAACCCGTGGTCGGTCGGGGCTCGTCGGCGTACGAGCGCGAGCTCAGGACCCTGCTCGAGGGGGACGAATCCGCGGTCCGCTCCTACCTGCGCATCCTCGTGCCGGAGGAGCGCGCCGCGTTCGAGCGGATCGTCCACGAGCCCTTCCTCGTGGTACGGGGCGCCGGCTCGCTCGGCTTCGACCTGGTCGCGCTCCGCCGCGAGCTCGCGTTCCCGCTCGAGGTGAAGGCGACCTCGGGCGACGTGATCCGGTTCGCCGACGCGAGCGGGCGCGCCGACCAGCAGCTCGCGGCGCACCGACGCGCCGTGCACCGCGTCGGGCTGACGGTCCTCTACGCGTACCGCCGTCTCGGTCGCCGCACCGAGGAGCCGTGGCGCATCTACCTCGGCAGCGACGTGCCGACCGCCGGTTCGCTCCGCTACATCTGCCGGCGTCTGCCGTCGGTCAGCACGACGCGCGAGGGCCACGGCATCCTGCGGTGGGAGGAGGGGATGCCGCTCTCGCGGTTCCTCCTGACGGTGCGGAGCATCGCGGAGCCGGCGGCCCGGGGGGCGACATGAGCGTCCACATCGCCGCGGTCGGGACCGGGCGCTACGGCAAGCGCAGCGAGACGCTGGTCGACCTGGCGGCCGAGGCCGCTGTCCTTGCCCTCGACGGGGTCGGCCGCAAGCCGATCGACCTCTTGGTCGTGGGCTCGATGATGTCCCACGGTCCCCACGGGCCCGAGGCGCTGCTGCCGCGTCTCGCCGGTCGCCTGGGGCTCGAGTCCGCGTCCGGCTATCGCGCGGAGTCGGCGAGCGGGACCGGGGGGATGACGTTCCACGTGGCGGCGCTCGCGGTCGCGTCGGGTCGCTACGAGCGGGCCCTCGTCGTCGCGGCGGAGAAGATGACCGATCGCCCGACGGCCGAGCTGACGGGGGAGCTCGCGGCCGCCCTGCACGAGAGCGAGGCCGCCGCCGGGGCGACGATGCCCGGGCTCGGCGCGCTGGTCGCCCAGCGGTACCTCGACCGGCACGGGCTCGCCCCGGAGCGCCTGGCGGCGGTGACGGTCCACGACCGCGCGCAGGCCGCCCGGAACCCGAACGCCCACCTCCGCACGCCCGTGACGGAGGCCGAGGTGGCGGCGAGCCGGCCGATCGCCCTTCCGTTGCGCCTCCTGCACTGCGCGCCGATCACCGATGGGGCGGCCGCGGTCGTGATCGAGCGAGGTCGGGGTCCGGCGACCGTGCTGGGCATCGGCCAGGCGTTCGACGCCCTCCGGCTGATCGACCGAGACGACCTCACCGGGTTCGTGGCGACCCGGCTGGCGGCCCGGCGCGCGTACGAGGAGGGGCGGTTGACCCGCAAGCACATCGAGGTCGTGGAGCTCCACGACGCGTTCGCGCCGCTGGCGTGCATCCATCTCGAGGACCTCGGCTTCTGCGGACCGGGGGAGGGGTCGTCGTGGTACGTTCAGGGCTGGGTCGCCCCGGACGCTCGCCTACCCGTGAACCCGGGGGGAGGCCTCCTCGGCCGTGGACACCCGGTCGGGGCATCGGGATTGGCCGGGATCGCGGAGGTGGCGCTCCAGCTTCGGGGCGAGGCCGGGCCGACCGCCACCGCGAAGCGTCCCAAGATCGGCCTCGCGCACTCGATGGCCGGCCTGGGAGTCCAGAACTTCGTGACGATCCTCGGCACAGGCGGTCCATGACCCCGGCCCCGTCGCCCACCCTGCAGCTCGGCAAGTGCCCCAGTTGCCACGCCCGGTTCGTGCCGATCGACGGCCCCTGTCCCCGCTGCGGTTCCGCCGGCACCGAGACGTACGCCGCCCGCGGTGTCGGCCGGGTCCTCGCCGCCACCGCGCTCGAGGTCCCGCCGCCGGGGTGGCCCTCCCCGCACCTTCTCGCGCTCGTGGAGGTCGAGGACGGGGTCCGGCTGCTGGTGGCCTCCGACCCGCCGCTACCCGGGGTTGGCGCGCTGGTCCAGGTGGTCGCCGACGGAGCGATCTACCGCGCCCACCCGATGCCGCCGGAGGAAGACGGACGCGGGGAGGGGGACGTTCCGAAGGTCGGGGGGACCCGACCTCCCTTTGAACCCCCGAGGTGAAATCACCACTGGATTAGCAATCCAGCGCCTTACCGGGCTGGGCCATCCCCGCTTGGCGGCCCCACCCCCGCCCCGGGCTTAAAACGTGGGTCCCACCGCCACCGGCACGCCGACGTCCGAACCTACGGAACTTAAGTAAGACCTGGGTCCGGCGGCCGTGTCGGGGTCCCCCGCCGGCATCGACCTTCGCGGCGCCCTGTACTTCGGCGAGGTACGGAGCTTCCTCCGCCGCTCGCATGCGCTGGGCCTCGCCACGTTCCTCGCGGTTCTGTACGCGCTCGGGTCGATGCTGTACGGCGGGATGCTGACGCTGGCGCCGCTGCGCGGCGGGACGTCGATCGAGATCCTCACCGGCAGCGGCACCGGCCAGGGCTGGTGGAACTATCCGGGGCTGCTCGTCGTCGCGCCGTGGGGGATCGTCGCGCTGCCGTTCGTCGCGACGCTCGCCATGATCGCCGTCGCGATCGGCGTCGGCCTCGGGATGGCCGTCGCCGTCCTGCTGATCGTGCGGCTGCTCCGACCGACGCCCCAGGAGGTCGCTCGCTCGAAGGCCGTCGGCGCGATCACGGGACTCACCCCCGCCATGATCAGCCTCGTGACGCTCGGCTCCTGCTGCACGACGACGGCGGTCGCGACCGGTGGGATCGGGCTGATCGCGCAGGCCTCGGGCTCGTCGACCTCGAGCCTCCTCCTCAACAACTGGTACCTCGGCGTCGCGCAGGTGGCGGTCGTCTGGGCCGCCCTCTTCGGCCAGGAGCTGTTGCTCACGGTCTACGGGGGCCTCCTCGGGCTGGGGGGGGACCGGGGCTCGCGCGGCCGCGTCGTGGCCCCTCCGGCGGACCGTCGCTGGGCGCTGGGCGCCACCCTCCGGGCCGCGCTCGCGGTCGGGGGGCTGCTGTGGTCGCTCTCCATGTTCGCCGAGTGGACCGTCCACGACCCGCTAACGGCGGGGGCGGGGTGGTGGTTCCGCTGGATCGTGGAGCATCAGGTCGTCGCCGGCTTCGCCCTCGCCGCCGCGTTCTTCCCCGAGGGAGCGCGCCAGTTCGCCGTGGCGCTCCACCGGGGGTGGGGACGGGTCGGGGGTGTCGTGATCGCGGGGGCGGCGCTCTCGCTGCTCCTCTGGTGGCCCGCGCCGCTGGCGTCCGCGGGACTCGACAGCCTCGGCGGAGAGATCCTCGGCGCGCTCGGGGCCCCGACCGCCTGGGGAGCGATCCCGGTGGGAGCGGTCGGGGGTCCGGCGCTGCTGGCCCGTTGGGGACTCGAGTACGTGCTGACGGCAGGATTCGCCCTGGCCGCCGTCGTTCGGCCGGAGATCGTCTTCCGACCGCTCCTGGCCACGGTGGCTCGCTTCGAGCGGCCCGCACTCGATACGACCGACTCGGGCGCGGCTACCGCGTCGCGGACGCCTCGTTCCGCCGCGGCCGTCGAGCTGCGGGTCGCGGGCTCGGCGGGCCCCGAGACGCCGTAGGCCCGACGGCGGCGTACCCGGGGGCGCGCCGGGGGCCGGTTGGGCTTCCCTCGCGGAGATTCCAGCCGAGGCAACCTTCCCGGGCCGCAAGGCCGCGCCAGGGCGTTGCCGCGCGGTCCCCTGTCGGTTAAGTAAGCTCCCGCCGGTCCGGGGCGGAGGTCGCGCGCGTGCGGGTCGTTCGGGCCGGGGTCGTGGGTGCCGGGACGATGGGCGCCGCGATCGCCGAACTGCTCGCCTACAACGGGATCGAGGTGGTCCTCAAGGACGTCGATCGCCCCACGGTGGACCGGGGCCTCGCCCGCATCCGGGGGATCGTCGAGGAGCTCGTCGCCTACCACGCCGGTCGGGCCGCCAAGGAGCTCGCCCGGGTCGCGGAGGAAGCCGGTGAGCTCACCGAAGCGCAGCAGGGCCGGATCCGCGCGGCCCTGGCCCCGAAGTTCTCACGCGAGCGGGGCGACGAGGTCGTCCGAAGGGTGCGCGGGGTCACCGACTACGACGCCTTCCGCGACGCGGACCTCGTCATCGAGGCGGTGTTCGAGCGCGAGGAGGTCAAGCGGCCGGTCCTCGAGGCGCTCGACGCGGTCGTGGCCGACCACGCCGTCCTGGGGACGAACACCTCGTCGCTGTCGGTGAGCCGGCTCGCCCGCGGACTCCGCCATGCGCGGCGCGTGGTGGTGACCCACTTCTTCAACCCGCCGGCGACGCTCCCGCTGGTCGAGGTCGCGGGAGGCCTCGACACCGACGACGAGGTCGTCCAGGAGACGATCGACTTCCTCCAGGGCCTGCGGAACCATCGCTCGTCGCTCGTGCCGGTGCACACCAAGGAGTCGCCGGCGTTCGTCGTCAATCGCTTGCTGATCCCGGTCCTCAACGAGGCCTGCTTCGCCCTCGACGAGCACGTCGCGTCGGCCCGGGAGATCGACCTCGCCATGAAGGCCGGCGCGGGGATGCCGATGGGTCCGTTCGAGCTCGCGGACCTGATCGGGCTGGACGTGGCGCTCGACGTCGCCGAGACGCTCGCGCGCGACTTCGGGGACCCGAAGTACCGGCCTGCCCCGCTCCTGCGACGGATGGTGGCGGCGGGACACCTTGGCCGGAAGACGGGCCGGGGGTTCTACGACTACCCGGGCCTTCCCGGTGCAAGCTCGGGCGGCTAGGTCGCGGCGTTCCGTCCGGCCCCGGGCGACGCCGACGGGGACGATCCGGTCGGCCTCGTCGGCGGGGGCGCGATCGCCGAGGGAGCCGGCGGTGCCGTCGCGGGCGTGACGGCGACGGCGGCCTGCTTCACCGGTGGGGGTGGGGGCGGAGGAGGCGGCGGAAGGAGGCGGGCCCTGAGGAACGCCACGATCTCGCCCCACGCCCGCTCCGCGAGGGGAAGGTCGTACGCCCGAAGGTCCCGTGCCAGGAAGCCGTGGCCGGCGCCGGGCAGGGCGAGGAACGTCGCGCCGGCCCCCGCCGAGCTGGACCGGATCTGCCGCTCCGCCTTCTCGGCGAGCCGGTCCCCCTCCCCCCGGACCAGCAGCAGGGGTGCGGTGACGAGACCGGGCAGGGTCTCCGGCGCGATGGGAACGGGATAGGCCAGCGCGACCGCGGTGAGCGAAGTGCTCTCCGCCGCGACGGCGAGGGCGAGGGCCCCGCCGTAGGAGGCGCCGAAGACCGCCGAGCGGTTCGGGTCGACCATCTCCCGGGTGAGCAGGTACCGCAGCCCGTCCCGGTACAGCGCGACGAGCTCGGCGACCTTCGGGGAGGCGACCGGCACCCCGCCGCGAGCGAGCCGGCCGGAGCGCAGCGCGAGGTGGGCGCCGACGCCGATGCCGTTCGTCTTGCCGACGTCCGGGAGGAGCACCTCGCAGCCCTCTCGGGCGAGACGGATCGCCCCGTCCAGGAGGGTCGTGGTGATCCCGTAGACGTCCGGCGTCACGAGCACGACCGGGTGCCGAACGACCTTGGTCGGGGTCAGGACGATCGCGGGTGCCCGGCCCCCGGCCACGGCCTCGGTCGGGAACCAGATCCGCTCGCTGCGATAGACCGGTGGCGGGGCGGTCGGCTTCTTCTCGCTCTTGATCCAGGTCTTGTTCAGGAAATCGAGGACGCAGAGGCGGTAGCGCTCCTTGTGGAGCACGATCACCGCCTGGCGCTGACCGCAGATGTCGCAGACCCCGATGACCCCGCTCCCGAACTCGGCGTCGGGCAGGTCGAGCAGCCGATCGTCGTCCCGCATCGCCGCCGATCGCTGACGAGCCGGGGTCGATTCTTAACCCTTGGGGCGGCGAGGTCGCCGGGACGGCGCCGGTCGTGCTCCGGGCCGCGGAAGCTTGAGCTCGAGCCGGCTGTGCTCGCGGGGCACGAGGACGGCGACGCCGGCGCGGCGCAGACGTTCCGCGAGGGCTCGGTCGCCCGTGACGACGGTCGCCCGGAGCCGCACGGCCGCCTCGACGACGCCGGCGTCCCCGCGGCCTCGGCTCGGCACCGGCCGCAGCGCGCGCGCGAACGTCCGGGCCGCGGCGGCGCCCGGGGTCCCGCGCGCGACCAGTCCGTCGAGCTCGGCCCGGACCACGGTCGGCACGGCGAGCTCGGCGCCGGGGAGGACCTTCCGTACCTCGCCGGCAAGGTCGAGATGCTCGCGGAACGGGAGTAGCGCGGCGTTCGTGTCGATCAGGACGAGGCTCCCCTTGCGCGGGGGGGATCGGGGCTTACGGGGCGCGGACGACGACGCCGAGCCGGTCTCGGTCGTACTCGGTCCCTCCCGTCCGTTGGCGCAGCAGATAGCGCTGGGACTTCTGGTTCGCCGTCTTCGGGATCTCGTCGACGAACTCGAGGAGCTTCGGGACCATGAAGAACGGCAGCTCGCGCACGCAGTACTCGAACAGCTCCTTGGCCTCGAGCCGGGTCCCCGGCCGGACCTGGACGTAGGCCTTCACGTCCTCCTCGCCGAGCGGCGACGGGACGCCGACGACCACGGATTCGAAGACCCCGGGGTGGCGGTTCAGGACCATCTCGACGTCGTACGGCGCCAGGTTCTCCCCGCGCCGGCGGATGATGTCCTTCTTGCGGTCGACGAAGTAGTAGTAGCCGTCCTCGTCGCGGGTCACGGTGTCGCCGGTGTGGAACCAGCGGTTCCGCCACGCCTCGGCGGTCTTCTCGGGCTGGTGGAGGTAGCCGAGGAACATCGTGTGGGGCGCCCGGGGGCGCACGACCAGCTCGCCGCGCACATGGGGGCCGACGGGTCGATCGTCGTCGTCGACGACCTGGGCCTCGACGAAGCCGAGCGGCGTCCCGATCGAGCCGAGCCGGATCGCCTCGGGCGGGTTCATGAGCGTCGTGCACCCGCACTCGGTCATGCCGTACAGCTCGACGATGGTGAGGCCGAACCGGCGCTCGAAGTCCGCCCAGATCGCCTTGGTGGTCCCGGCGGTCAGCGCGGTCCGGACGCCGTGGCCCTGGTCCGTCGATTTCTCCGGTTGCTTGTAGAGGATGTTGATCATCGCGATTAGCAGCGACACGTGGGTCGCGCCGAGCCGGGCGGCGGTCTCCCAGTAGGTGCTCGCGTGGAACCGCTCGTCGAAGGCCGCCTCGAGGTCGTGCAGCAGCGCGCAGAGCGTCGTCATCTCCTGGGCGTTGCAGTGGAACAGGGGCAGGCCGGTGAACAGCACGCTCCCCGGCGCGAGGCGGCTCCGGCGGGCGATCTCCAGCGGGGTGGTGATCTGCTTCTGGTGCGGGATGATCGCCCCCTTCGGCGGGCCGGTCGTCCCGCTCGTGTACATCACCGAGACCGGGTCGCTCGGCCGCGGCGGTTCCGGCAGCGACGACGGCACGTCCGCGGGCAGCTCCGTGAACGGCAGGACTCCGGACGGCGGCGACCCGGCCCCCCCCTCGGCCGGGTCGACGACGAACTCCAGCGGGATCCGGAGCGCTTCGCGCAGCGGTTCGTACGCCGGCCAGAGGCGCCGGTCGATCACGATCGCCTTGGGGGCGCTGTCGGCGAGCTCGTACCGGAGCAGCTCGCCCTTGAGGCCGGTGTTCAGCGGCACCAGGACCGCGCGGGCCTTGGCGGCGCCGAACCAGAGGAGGGGGAACTCGGGGGTGTTGAACAGCAGGGCTGCCACGCCCTCGCCGGGCGCGATGCCCCGACCCGCCAGGCCCGCGGCGACCCGCTCCGACTCAACGTCAAGCTCCGCGTAGCTGAGACGGCGGTGTTCGAATCGGAGCGCGGGACGCCGACCGTTCTTGGCCGCCTTGCCGCGGATCAACGTCGCGAGGTCGTGGTACTCCTCGCCGGCGTCAAGCATCCCGGCCGTCCCAGCCCCGCGCGTCCATAACGGTGGTGCGCGGACCGGCGTCCCCCGGCCGAAGCGCTCATGGCCGTGGGAGCTAGCCGGTCGGCGTGCCTTCCTTGCACCAAGCGTACCGCGCGAACGCTCCGATCGTGGCGGAGCTGGCGGCCGGCGCGGTGGTGATCCGCGACGACCGCCTCCTCCTGCTTCACGAGCCGCGCGAGGACCGCTGGTGCCTGCCCAAGGGGCACGTCGACCCCGGGGAGTCCCTTGAGGCGGCGGCGGCCCGCGAGGTTCGGGAGGAGACCGGCCTGGACGATGTTCGCCTCGGCGTCGAGGTCGCGGAGGTCTCCTACCGCTTCTACGCCCCCGCGCGAGGGCTGAACGTCCACAAGACGAGCGTCTACTTCCTCGGGACGTCGCCCGCAGGGGTCCCCGCGCTGGAGTCGACGTTCGACCGGTTCGTCTGGGTGACACTCGAGGCGGCGCTCCCCATGGTCCCCTACGTCACGGACCGCACGGTCCTCGAGGGGGCCCGACGGGTCCTGGCTGGGCGGCGATAGCGCCGCAAGGATGAGGTTCGAAAAACTCCCGGGAAGGGGTTACGGTGGGTCCCGAAGGACCCACCTCCTGGGGCCGCGCGGGCGGCCCGTTTATTGCGGCGGGCGCACGATGCCGGCCGGCTCGACCCCGGTGGGAGGGGTCGGGACGGTGGCCTGCGCCGAGAGGGGGACGTCCGCGCGCTGCCCGCCGGGGCCGCGCGAGCGGCGGCTCGCGATCAGTCCGATGACGACCGCGGCCGCCACGCCCGCGACGATCAGCGGGACGAGCAGGCCCGAGAACGGACTCGTGCCGGCCGAGCAGCCGACGGCGAAGCAGTGGAACTGGCTCGCCGCCGCGCCCTCGCTCTCCGGCTGCTCGTAGACCGACGGGTCCACGCTCGAGGTGCTCGAGGCCGCAGGGGTCATGCCGCCGCTGCCGACCGGCGCGAGCGCCGCCGGGCTGCCGATGCCCCCGGTCATGTTCGCCGCGCTGAACGCGCCCGCGTAGAGGTGGTGGGAGCCCGTGGTGACGAACAGGTACTCCGAGGTCACCGCCGTCGCCCCGATCCCCGAGCCCGCGTAGGCCGAGGTGCCCGCGCCGAGGATGTCGAAGCCGCGGGGGACGAACAGCACGCCCGCGTAGAGGTCGAACGGCCCGGTCAGCCCGAGGGCTAGGGCGGTGCGGACGCGGTGGTCGACCCACTTGGCGTAGGTCCCCGCGACGTGCCCGACCAGGACCACGGTCGTCGACGTCGACCAGGTGCCGTTGATGTCGCCGCTGCGGCTCGCGCTCGTGCCGTTCCAGCCGTGGTTCGCGAACGCCCAGCTGACGTTCCAGGCGGCGCTGCCCGAGGCGACCGCCGAGGAGCTCCAGCCCGTCACGCCGGTGAGGTTCAGCGGCACCAGGCCGAGCGACGGCGAGAAGCCGACCTGGGCGTGGGCCCAGCCCGAGACGTTCAGGTAGTCGCTCGCGGTCTTGTTCCCGAGCGTCCCGACCAGGGACGCCTGCAGGGAGACGCTGGCGTCCAGCGAGGCGTTGAGGATCCCGAGCGCCGGGACCGTCGTCAGGTTCGAGAGCGTCACGCTCGAAGCGTTGGTGAGGTTGGCGTAGCCGTGGTCGACCTCGAGCGCCTTCATGTGGTAGTTCCAGGACGCGTTGGGCGCGGTGTAGCTCATCGTCACCGACTCCATCACCGTCCGGGTCAGCGCGAGCTCGGTCGTGGTCGCGCTCGTGTTCGTCGCGTTGAGGATCACGGCGCCGCCCAGCGTCGCGTTCCACGAGAAGCTCACGCCACCGAGCGTGAAGCCTCCCGAGTTCCAGCCTTGGCCTCCGTAGGCCCAGCTCGTCGGACCGTTCGCGGCGGGGTTCGAGCTCGCCGCGACCGTCGAGGCCCCCGCCGCACCGGCGAGGGCAGGGACGACCGCGAGGCCGAACAGCGCCACGACGGCGATCGACGCGAGGCGGGCCGTCGTTCTCTTCGTCTGCATGTTCTGTGCGACGGGCTTGCTCCCGTCAGGTAGGAATTTCGTAGGGGAGGGTGATAAGGGCGTGTTCGCCGGCACGGCCGGGGTCTTGGACGGGTTGTCATGCCCTAGCACGGTCGGCCCCCAGCGTTCCCCGTGCCCTCCTCGGACTCGGCCGACTTGGACGAGGACGATCGACCCCTAGATCGTATGTTAGTCACGTGTGTTGGCCATAGATAGACGATGGGGACCACGTCGGTCGCCTTGGATCGCGAGGCCTACGACCTGCTGCGGAACCACAAGCGCGCGGGGGAGTCGTTCAGCCAGGTCGTGAAGCGGCTCGCGGGCGCTCACCGTCCCCTGTCGAGCTTCGTGGGCGCCTGGGCGGACCTACCGGAGAAGACGTTCCGAGAGATCCAGGGGGAGCGCACGCGACTGCGGACTCTCAACGAGCAACGGTTCCGCCGGCGGATGCGCGAGGGGCGTTGAGTGGTCCGTGCCCTCGACACCCCGTTCCTGATCGACGTGCTTCGAGGGCATCGGGGCCCGGGGGCCAAGGTGAAGGCGTCGGACGCCGCGGAGGAGGTCCTTGCTGACTCCGCCCCGGTCCTCGCCGACCTCCTCGACGGAGCACACGTGGCGGGTGGTCCCTACCTTGCCCGAGCGATGCCACGCATCTCCGAGTGTCACGTGATCCCCTTCGACCGAGAGTGTAGCCTGGTGGCGGGAGAGTCGCGAGCGGAGCCCCGGGCCCGAGGCGAACCGCTTCCGAGGATCGACGCCAGGAACGTGGCGACGGCGCTCCGTCACCGCTGTGTCCTGGCCACCGGAGCTGTCGGCTCCGGTCGAGTCCCCGGGCTCGCGGTAGAGGCTTACTAGGCCAATCGCTCGTCGTGAGCTCCGGACCTGACGGCCGTGGTGGTTCTCACGGTGCGAGCGGGGCCGGCTCAGGGTGGACGCGCTCTCGCCTCGGAGCGGGAGCCCGGGATACGGAACCGCGCGGAGGCTGCCAGGCGGACCGACGCGTCGTAGCCGGCATCGGCGTGCCGCGCCACGCCGAGGCCGGGATCGTTGTGGAGCACGCGGCCCAGGCGGCGGTCGGCTCCCTCGGTCCCGTCGGCGACGACGACCAGCCCCGCATGGAGGGCGTTGCCGATCCCGACGCCGCCTCCGTGGTGGAAGGCGACCCAGCTCGCCCCGCTCGCGACGTTCAGCAGGGCGTTCAGCACCGGCCAGTCCGCGACGGCGTCGGAACCGTCCCGCATCGCCTCGGTCTCGCGGTAGGGGCTGGCGACGGCCCCGGAGTCGTGGTGGTCCCGGCCGATCGCCACCGGCGCGGCGAGCTCCCCGTCATGGACGAGGGCGTTGACCAGGTGGCCGAATCGTTCCCGCTCCCCGTAGCCCATGTAGCAGATCCGGGCCGGGAGCCCCTGGAAGCGCACCCGTTCGCCCGCGAGCCGGATCCAGCGGGCGAGGTGCTCGTTGGAAGCGAACTCGGCGAGGATCGCCCGGTCGATCCGCCGGATGTCCTCGGGGTCGCCGCTGAGGGCCAGCCAACGGAACGGACCGCTGCCGACAGCGAACAGCGGCCGGATGTAGCGGGGGACGTACCCCGGGATCTCGAAGGCGTCCGCCACGCCGGCCTCCTGCGCCCGGGCCCGGAAGCTGTTGCCGTAGTCGAACGCCTTGGCGCCCTGGCGCTGGAGCTCGAGGATCGCGCGGGCCTCGGCCGCGAGCGAGGCGCGGACCCGGGCGAGGTACCCCGCCTCGTCCCGCTCCCGCTCGCGAGCGGCCGCCTCCACCGTGAGGCCCTGCGGGATGTAGCCGACGCGCAGGTCATGCGCGGCGGTCTGGTCGCTGACGATGTCCGGCACCACGCCGCGCCGAGCCAGCTCCGGGTAGACGTCCGCCGCGTTGGCGCAGAGCCCTACCGAGATCGGCTCCTTCGCGGCCGCGGCCCCGCGGACCCGGTCCAGGGCGGCGTCGAGCCCTGAGGCGATCTCGTCCAGGAACTGCAGGCGATGGCGTCGCTCCAGGGCTCGCGGGTCGACGTCGACCACGAGGGCGCCTCCGCCAAGCATGGTTACGGCCAGCGGCTGGGCGCCCCCCATCTCGCCCAGGCCGCTCGAGAGCATCCAGCGCCCCCGCAGGTCGGTCGCCCCGAACTCGGTCCGGGCGAGGGCGGCGAGGGTCTCGTACGTCCCCTGGAGGATCCCCTGGGTCCCGATGTAGATCCAGCTACCGGCGGTCATCTGGCCGTACATGGTGAGCCCCCGCGCCTCCAGGTCCCAGAACACCTCGTCCGTGGCCCACCTCGGCACGACGACCGCGTTGGAGATCAGGACCCGCGGCGCGTCGGCATGGGTGGGGAACACCCCGACCGGCTTGCCCGACTGGATGAGCAGCGTCTCCTCGTCGCCCAGCTCGCGCAGCGCGTCGACGATCCGATCGAACGACGCCCAGTCCCGGGCCGCCTTGCCCCGGCCGCCGTAGACGATCAGATGCTCCGGATCTCGGGCGACGTCCGGGTCGAGGTTGTTCATGAGGAGGCGGAGGGCCGCCTCCTGGCTCCAGCCTCGGCACGTCCGCGTGGCCCCCCGGGGGGCGCGCACGACACGGCCCACCCCGAGCTGGACGGCCACGGGCCCCGGATTTCCGCGGAGCTTGTAAGGTCCCCCTCGGGAAGGGTGGCCTCGCGCCCGACGCGTTACGGCGTGGAAGGCGGTGGGCGACGCCCGGCCAGGCGGGCCGCGATCCCGAAGATGACGCCGAAGACGATCGCCCCGACGGCGAAGTAGAGGATGCTGGTCACGAGGTCCGAGAGCGCGAGGAATCCGAGCTGTTGGGCGAGGAACACGAGCACGATCCCCAGCACGACCCCCGAGCTGGTGGCGGACGACGTGGCGCTCATGGCGACCCTGGGGGGCCACCCCCCGTGCCGGACCCGGGAGGGGACGACGGTGGTGGGGACGACGTGGACGATCCGTCCGCGGACGCTGGCGAAGCTCCCGACGAGCTAGCGCCGCCCTCGGCGGGTCCCTTCCAGGGCTTGGGAGGCTCGGTCCCCGCCGCGGGTGGTCCACGGCTCCGGCGCGCATCGCGAACCGCGGCGATCCCCCAGTACAGCTCGGCCACGGTCAGGATCAGGAAGACGATGACCGCCGCGGACTCCAGGAGGTACGGGGTCTTCACGAAGACGTAGAACGACTGGGTCCACGCCGTCGCGCCCGTGGAGAACTGGAGGCTGGCCTTCAGTTCCAGGACGCCTTGGAGGGCATCGGTCAGCGGGCCGAACGACCAGTTGATCTCGGCCACGCCGGCGATCGGCGGACCGCCGACGACGCGCGTCGCGGCCTTGGAGGTTGTCAGCACGATGCCGAGGTACAGCACCTCGACCGTCGCGTTGGTCACCGTCCCGCCCGAGATCTGCGTGTAGCTGAAGTTGAGCGTCGCGCTCTGCCCCTTGGAGAGGGAGAACGCCTTCGCCGGGGTGCCGGCGTTGGTCAGGTTATGGCCGTCCCACGTCGCGCCTGCGACGACCTGCGTCGCGGCGGGGGCGGGCGAGGCCGTCGGGTAGAGCGCGTTCGCGGAAACCCCGGTCATCGAGCCCACGACCGGCGCCATCAGGGCGAAGGCCGACAGCGCCAGAGCGGGGATCGTCCACGACGGGCCGTGCCTCGCTGAGTGTCCCAACGCGATTCCCTGCCGGGCACGGCCTATGCTCTCCTCGGATAAGAATTGACCGACCGTACGGAGGAGTGGCGCCGGCCCCTCGACGACGCCGGGGGCGATCGGCTCTTCCTTCGCCGGAAGCTCGTCCCTCCGTCGCTCACTTCGCCGCTCCGGTCCGCATCACGAACCTGATGCGGTATGGTGATCGTACCTAGGCGCCGCCAGTGTCTGCGGGCTGGGCTCGATCGTCAGGGGGCGCTCGGCCTCTTCGTACGATGTCGCGTCCGGCGGCTCGTCTTAGAGCGTAGTCCTAAAGCCCCGGTAGCCCGCTCCTATGCTGGACGAATGCCGCCATAGCTCAGTCGGTAGAGCGGCTGATTTGTAATCAGCAGGTCGGGAGTTCGATTCTCTCTGGCGGCTCGGACAGGGCCTTAGGATCGACGCGATCGGAGCTCAGGACCGCGGACCGAACGTGAACACCGTCTCGCCCTGCCAGGCCCTCTGACGTAGTGGGAACCCCCGACGCTGGACCAAGTCCAGGATCGCGACCTTGGCTTCGGGAGGGATGTAGGATCTAAACGGAAGGCCCCCCGAGATTCGCCATTGGCGCACGCCATAGGTTGGATTGTCATGGCCCCGAATCGTTAGGTGACACCGAGAGCGCGTCAGATCGTAGACCCGCTGCTTCGAGGACGGGTAGAGGAGTATGATGGCGTTGTCCAACAGAACCAACTCGTGGGCGCCTTGCGCCAGGGAGAGTGGTGCTAGGACGAACGGGACTTCCAAGAACGGGAGAGGAAGCAGAGTAAACTCGGTGGATGGGTTCAGACCTTGCGTGCTGAACCTGACGTAGTAGATTGCGAAGAACAGGAGATTGATGAGCACGAGGCCACCGATCATCACAAAATACTTCTGCCGATCCTGCCTCGCCCGCCACGCGCGTGCCTGCAGTTCACGTAGGTCAAAGCGGACGGTGGAAGGGAGAGCCACGAACCACCTCACAAGGAGCCGACCAACTCTGCGGTTGAGCCAAGAGCGGTCGCGAAGTCAATGTACGTGCTCAGGGTGTCAAGGGTGTCAAGCGACGGTTCATTGAAGTCTGGAGTGATTTCATCGATGATGAACCCTGTCCAGGAAACTACCGCGCCGACGAGGGCAGTCTGCCAGTCCTTGTTCGAAAACGCATAGCCGGCGAACGCGATGCCGCAGATCCCCAGGGCAAACCCCACTTCGACGTTGAAGAGGGGGTCATTCGCGGTCCCTTGGGCGATCAACTCCCCGGCCAGGCCGCTACTCGCATAGGCACCGACGTCGGAAACCGCGGACCCCACGGCCGAGAATCCGCCCAGGAGGGAGGAGTTCCCACACGCGGCCTCATAGCTCGCTTGGTCGACCGAACAGATGGCGTCGCGGATCACCGTCGCCGCATCGCCGATGTCTCGGGACTCTCCCAGCGAGGCAGCACCGAGCGGAGAGTGCGAGATCGCGTCCTGCACCCCCGCCGACACGAGCGCGCTCACAAGCAGGCCCAAGATGAAGCCTGCCCCGGGGACGACGCCTTCCACGATCGTGAGCACGGTCAGGAGGGCGGTCGCGCTCGGAATCGGACCTTGATTGGTGGGCCGAGGTTCGAGACGGTATCTTCCCACCCCAGAACGACTACGCCGTTTTCCCTCGCGGTCATCACCAGGCTACGCATCGCGTCGAGCGGGATAGCGGCGCGGAGCCGAGATCGGAAGCTTATGAGCACAAAGTCGATGGTGCGTGGGGTGACGTTGTCCTCCCACGTTGAACCAAGTGGCCTCATATCGTAGACGAGCAAGTCTGAGGGTGGGTCCGCCCAGTGGAGTTCTCTAGTGGAACCGTCGCGCATCCTGAAACTTGCTGCCGAATCCCCAATCGAGAGGGCCATGGGCGCGCTCGGGAAGGCGATTACCGCCGCAAAACAGATGACTCCCGTGCCTGGAACGCCGGCGATGAGGAGAATGGCAAAGTCGAACGAGAGACCGGACAGCGCCAACCACGCTCCAACGAGTCCAACAATCACGCTGAATACCCCCCAGCCGAGCAACAAGAGTCGCTTCGGTCGATTGAGTGCCTCCAAACCGGATGCGAGCTCCGGAAACCCGTACGCTTCCATGATGCTGCCAACTGGAGTGATGCGCCCTCAGTACCCAGCTTTTAGTTCTGCGATGCTAATCCCAACAGTAGATCCATCCAGCCCAAATATTGCCCCGTCGAGCATTCGCGTCGGGCTCGGCTTAAGGAGCCCGGGAATCTCGAGCAGCACGCTGATCATCCCGAGAACGATACCGGAGATTGTTGCCAGCATACCGCCACCGTGCTGGGCGTAGAACTCCATAGCTGACCCCTCTAAGGCGAATGCGAATGAGGCTGCTTGAGCACCGAACGCAAAGTCACTCACCTTCACATCGGACCAAGCGGCAGTCAGTTGACCTGCGGCGTAAGAGTCGGACAGGCCATTCTCCCAATACCCAAAGGCGTCAGCCCAACTTGTCCAGTTACTCTCTTGGGCAGCCTGCGAGTGGAATTCATCGGCGAAGTCCTGAGACGCATAAACCATCGATGGGGACGGGGAACTTAGCGAAGGCAGAGTGTAGAGCAAGGCACTCACGCCAAGTGCCAACACTAGACTAACTAGAATGTTCACCAAAAAGTCGGCTCCGAGCGACAGAGCCGTGATAACGCCGGTAGCGATCTGAAGTACTACTGCTACCAGAAACGCTCCGGAGAAGAGCGGGCCTGAGAGTGAGCTCCAGACCTGGCCCGACCCCGTCGGATCCACCGCGCCATCGACTCCGCTGCCGAAGGCAGATCTTAGGGAGTTGTAGGGTGACAGTGCGGCATCGAGCACCCTTTCCTCCAAGCCCATCACGAGGTTCAGGGCTGAGTCCAACGCCCCCTCCACCAGGCGCCCGAATTCCGTGAAGAGCCCGTTTACCACCGAAGCGAAGTCGACGATCAGGTGCCAGACGCCCTCGAAGAACCCATTGAGCATGTTGAACAGCTCGGGGCTGACCGACGCCGCCCAACCCTCGAACGTCACGATCCAGTCGCCCGAGAAGAAGTAGCCCACACCGTAGACGAACCACTCCGGGATGCTCGTCAGCGCCTCCCAGACGCATCCGAGCCAGGAACAACCGCCGGTCTGCGACGTCTGGACCTCCGTCGGTGGGCCGTAGACCGCCGAGTAGACCAGCGTCGCGTTGGGGATTGCCGTGAGCACCGCCCACGAGAGGCCGAGCCCATACAGCTGAGGAGTCACTTCCTGGATGGTGCCGTTGACTCCCTCGGTCGTGTTGTCCAGCAGCGCCGCCAGCAGGAGATCGAGGCTCGGCACCGGTCCGAGATTGACCTCCTGACCGGTCGTCAGGTTGTCGTATGTCGTGTTGTTGACGTTCACCAGGAAGAGCCCCTGCAGCGAGCCCCCGGCATCCGTCGCGTCCTCCAGGGTGGGGTCGGAAGGCAACCCCCCCGCGTTCGTGCTCGTGGCGTTCGCCCCGTCGAGGTTCACGTTCACGAACTCCGGGCTGGTGTCGAGCACCCCGCCCTCCGGGAAGCCACAGACTCCGGACGAGTCGCTGTCCTCTGGAGTCTCCGGCAGGGACCGCTGCTGCCAGTAGCACGACAGCGACCCCAACGGTCCCTCCCAGTTGTCGCCCGTCAGGTTCTGCATCGCCTCCGCCTCCGCCGACCCGATGAGCGGGGCCGTGTCGCTCCAGAACGGGCTCGGCTCCGGCATCGGTTCGTTCCGCAGCAGGGCATACCCCAGCGTCGTGTTCAGGAACTGGGTCCTCGGGACCAAGAACGCGTTCGGTCCCGGCTGCAGCGTCAGCTGGTATGTCGAGGCGCTGTCCGGCTCGGGGATCGGGTCCGAGGTCACCGGGGTCGTGGAGTTCACGTTCACGACCACCACGTCGAAGGCGTCCTCCCCCACATACTCCGACTGTCCGTCCGGTAGCGTCCTCAGCGTGCCGTCCCCTGGGGGCACCAGGAGGTACGTCGGGACCTTCGCCCCCAGGTCCACCGCGCTCACCGAGACGTTGAGCGAGAACGCCAGCTCCGAGCTGTTGCAGTTGTCATCGAGCGATAGGTTCTGGGTGCCCCCGACCAGCAGGTCGTAGTCGACCGTCAGCTCCGGCGCGCACGTCGAGGTCGGCAGCAGGTCGTCGACGTCCCCGTGAAGGTTCCCGACGAACGAGAACGTGACCTTCTGGGACGGTCGGGTGTTGTTGACCGGGAGCGTGACCTGATAGTTGAACCCCGAACAGCTTCCTCCGTAGGCTGTCGTCTCGATCTCGTAGGAGTAGCCCTGGTCCTCGGGAGAGCCCGGCAACGCGCGGGGAGCGACCGTGTAGTGCAGCGCCCAGTTGAACGGGGACGAGTAAGGGTTCCCGACACAGACCTGAGCCCAGCTGACGTTCAGGTCCAGATCCTCCACGGCCGTCGGGTTGACCCGACGGCCGTCGGCCAACCCGTCGTCCGGGGTCGAGCTGGTGAGCGGGTCCGCTCCCCAGGACATCTTCCCCCAGAGCGTCAGGGTGGGAACCCCCCTCCACGACCCCACGACGCCCCGCAGCACCCCTCCGTCGCTCGTGGCCGCCTTGTATCCCGCCATCTCCGTGAACGCCTGGAGCGCGGCGTACGACCAGAGCACCTCCGAAGACCACGAGGAGTTGCCCGCGCAACTGAACGCCGAGCACGAGAGGTTCGTTAGGTTCGTCGCCAGGGGTACCCCCCCGAGCACGGGCCCACCAGGATACTCCGCCCCGGCGAACGGATCGAGGCTCCCGTTCTCCCACCACGCTTCGACGCCGGCGGGCAGCGGCTCCTCGGTCCCGCCACTCCCGTTCAAGCTGAACGTCAGGTTCCACAGGTCGAGCATCCCGCTCGAGGCCGTGTCGAACGTGTTCGGATCGAGGTCGAGCTCCTTCTCCAGATAGTCGCTCGCCAGACCGTTCGTCGAGTAGGCCCCCTGCTTGGCGTGCACATGCACCCCGCAGGTCGTCTTCGTCCCGTTGTAGGCAGAGCACGGTTCGATGTCCACGTCCCATCCCTCCACCTGCTCGGCGTCGGTGAGCCCGTTGCCGCTCGTGTCGGCGTGGTAGGTCTCCTCGTCGGACACCTTCGAGAAGACGGGCGACGTGAACGTGGTGTAGTTCACCTCCAGACTCACAGTATACGTCTGACTGTTGTTGAACGGAGGGGCAAGTTCGAGTTCGAACGGAGCTCCGGACCCTCCCGTCACCTGTTCCGGGGCGAACGGGAACAGCCAGGCGGCGCTGGAGGTGCTGATCGTGGCCACCCCACCCTCGACGGTCCCGTTCTTCAGCCCGCTCGGACGGCTCCACTCGACCTCGATCCCCCCTCCGGACTGCGTGACCGAGTCATACGGCAGGTCTTCGGTCCACGGCTTGGCGCCCCGAAGTAGGGTGGAGGACGTGCCGAACGTGGGGAGCGGCACCTCGTCCTGGTTCGTGAGGCAGCCTTGCTGCGTCTCGACCCCGACCGAGCCGACGTACGTCGCCGTCGGCTCCAGTCCGTGCAGCTCGACCGTGTAGTTCCAGACGTCCGAACTCTCCCAGGTCGGCGGGACCTCCGAGATCGTGGTGTCGAGGGCCGACCCCTGTTCGCCGTAGGTGAGGAACCCCGGGGCGTCGACGTCGGAGAACCAGGAGACGTCCACGGTGGTGGAGCCGCCCTGCCCCCAGATCGGGCCGGCGGCGGCCGTCCAGACGCTGGGCAGGCTGCTGGAGACGGTGAACGAGCAGCTCGTGGTCGCCCGCTCGGCCGAGGAGTTTCCGTCCCCAGGGTAGGCCACGGCGGGCGAACCGGGAGGGGTCGAGGTCCCCGGCCGGCTCGTGCCCACGAGGCTGAGCGTGTAGTTGAGCCCGGACCCGAGTTCGTCCGGGAGCGTCAACGCCTGCGAGGTCGCGAAGCCGTCCGATCCCACCGACTGACGCGCTCCTCCGGAGAGGTTCGTCAGGTTCGCCCAGGCGAGCGTCGGCAGCGTGGTCCCGAAGCTCGTCGATAGGCTGGCGGCGGTCTGGTCGGGATCGAACGACGCCGTGACGAGGCTCGACCCTGCCGTGATCGACAGGGTCGTGGAGAAGTTCCCGCTCACCGAGAGGGCGAAGCCCTCGGGTATGCCCGGCGAGGCGCTGTACGGGGTGGTGACCCCATCGCAGCTGTCGTACGTGCTGCCCGTCGACGTTGTGGACGCGTGGAACCCGATTGACCAGGTGTACGACTCGTCGGGGACAAGATCGTAGACCCAGACCGAGGGGTAGGAGGTGGTGCCGTCGACGGTCCCCAGCTCCTCGCCGTCGACCCAGATGGTCTCCCAGACGCTCGTCACGGCGGTCGACCCGCCGGTCCGATACTCCCCCTCCTCTCCCGACGGGCATCGGACCGGAAGATTGTCCTCGAGATGCCACCCCGGCAGGGTCCCGGAGACCGCCAGTTCGTAGGAGGTAGGGCTGTACGGGATCGGCGTCGCCGCGAGCGAGATCGTCTCGCCCTGGACCGTCTCTGGGTCCTCGGACGTGGGTGGCAGGCTGGCCACCGGGAGCAGTTCATCGTACGGGGCAATCGGGGCGAGCCCGGCCAGGGGCGAGCCGGTGACCGGGATTCCCTCGGCCTCGAGCGCCCAGTCGGTGTAGACGGCCAGGTAGGTGTTGGGGGCGGCCTCGCCTTGGGTCGTAAGAAGCGGCGAACTCGCCGTGCCGGGCGCCTCGTCGGCCGCACAGACCGTGCCCGTGCCGTTCTGGACCGACAGGGGGTCGTGCGTGACGTTCTGATAGACGGTAAGGGTCAGGTTCTGGGCGTCACAGAGTCCGGTCGAGGAGAGGTCTGCCTCGGCTTGCGGCACCGTGCCGCTCACGTTGGTGTCGAAGGACGCCTCGGCGGGCGAGACACCCCCGGGGTCGCCCACAAAGTCCGGCCCGCCCAGGCTCTCCGTCGCTTGGGTCTCGAGATACGCGAGGGCTGCCTCCGCGGAAAGATATCCGCCGGTGTAGCCGAGCGAGGGGGTCGAGTTCACCGACCACGACCAGAGGACCAGGGGACGACCGAGGGCGTCCACCGCCAGCACCGGTGGCCCCTCCGCGGTGGGGCCGACCGCGACGGACGAGAGGACCGTCTCGGGGGCGTCGAGCGGGGTTCCGTCGGCGAAGTAGGTTGCCACCTCGATAGCCCCCGAGTCGTAGGCAGGGTCGAGCCAGGCGGCGTCGACGATCCCCGTGGGTCCTACCGACAGCACCGGGTCGACGGCGGTCCCGTTCAAGGGACCGGTGAAGTACGGGCCGCTCCAGGTGCTGCCGTAGGTCCCCGACACTTCCGTCGCCGGCACGGTCTGGCCCGAGACATCCGTCGTGTAGAGCAGGAACAGCTGGCCGCCGATCGCCGTGAGATCGAGCTGACCGGCCCGCCCTCCCGGGATGACCGTGGAGGTCAGGCCGACACTCGGCAGCGGGGAGTCTGACAGGGAGGCAGTGAAGTTCACGACGGGGGTCGGGGTGGAGAACGAGGTGCCGTCGGCGCTCTGGCTGAAGAGGATCTGGCTCGGATACGCGACCGAGATCACCAGCGCCTCGTCGTACCCCGAACCTTCCGGAACGAACACCACGCTCGCGTTGAGGACGGTTCGATCCTCGGTCTGCCCGGGACCCAGTTCCGCCTGTCCGAGCAGGGCTCCCTCCGTTCCCAAGGTGCTCAGCTCGGTCTCGCCTCCCGCGAGCGTGGCGAAGACCAGGGCGTACGGCTCGGCGGCCATTGAGGAGAGGACGCCCGGGGCGGTGGGTCCGAACGGTGCCCACGCCGTCGCCTCGGTCGACCAGTTGTAGAGATGCGTAACGTTGCCCGTCGTGGCCCCGACGACGAGTTCCGTCCCCATGGCCGCGATCTGGAGGCCGGACCACGGACTCGAGGAGGAGGCGACGACCGAACTGTCCGACCAGTTGATGGGGAGGTCGCCACACGTGAGCCCACAGCTGCCGTTCGCGACGATCTCCTTCGCGTCGAGGGGACTGTAGCTTGCCTGCGCGTAGTCCAGGGTCGCGTTGGTCACGCCCGTGGAGTTGTTCGCTGTCGCGAAGACGACGGCGTACGAGGTCAGCGAGCCCGGGAGCAGCGCCACGGCGACCCCGGTGACGTTCGAGCGGGTAGGGAGCATGGCGGCCGTCGGGTAGTCCGAGACCGGAACGTCGTAGGGGTACGACGGCACGGTCATGGAGTCGTTCCCTCCCCCTCCCGAACCGCCGCCACCTCCTTCCGCCGCGACGTTCGGGCTCTGGTAGGTGAGGAGCATCAGGGCGGAACAGAACACGGCGAGGGCGACCCAACGGCCCCTGGCCCAGTAGGTTCCTCGACCGGGCCACCGTTTCCGCGACCGATACTCCGCGGGCCCGGCCTTGAAGTCAGCTTCTCGGATGCAAGGCACCCTCGGGTCACGCCCGCGCTGGAGAACCGCGGGCTGGCCCTCGGGCCCTCGAGCGCGTTCCTCCGGGTCGGCCACTCCGCCTCCGTTCGGAGTCGAGCCGGGGTCCCGGCACCCCTGCTGCCCCAGCGGGGGTGACCGCCTATCGATAGAAAAACATGTCGGAGTCGTCAAGTTCGGCAGACAGTTTCGAAACAGTGACGTACGTGCCCGCCACTTGCCGTACTCCATGGCTACGCGGTGTGGCCGTCGCCTGAGGTCTGTCGCTGCCCTGGGAGGCAGGCCCTGAAGGTCCTAACGAGGTACGGCGCCTGAATTGAAACTATGCTCGACCCGCCACCTTGGTATGGGTCCAGTCTCAGTGGGGGGGGTGGACCCGACGGAACCCGGCGTTGAGGAGGGATCCGAACTTTCGGTAGGTACCCCTCTGGCGGCTCAGACAGGGCCTTAGGAGCGACGCGATCGGAGCGCGGGATCCGGGCCCAACGTGGACGCCGGCTCCCGCTGCCAGACGTTCTGACGTCGGGCGAAATCCCGAGGTTGGTCCAGCCTCACGATTGTGGCGTTCACCTCGGTCAGGTTGTCGGTTCTGGGGGATGGTCCCCACGAGGTGGGCTACCCCTGCACCCCGCAGCGTGGGTCGTCATGGCCCCGAGTCGTGAGGTTGCACGGAGCACGCGCGGGATCGTGAACCTACCGGTTCGAAGGCGGGGAGAGGAGTTCGGGGGCAGTACTCGATACGATGGGCTCAACAGCACTCCGCCCCACGGGGTCATCTGGGCCCAGGTGTCGGAGAAACTGTCCTAGTGCGAGCCCTCCCGACGACTCGACGTGCGCTCGTGCCGCGCCCGCAACTCGCGGGAACTAGCGGATCATCCTACGCTGGATTTCCACGTCTTCCACGCTTCTCGAGCCGTCAGGGCGTTCTTCCGCGACAAGTACACAAACCATGTCCCGCCTACGGGCGTATTGAAACGTACGGCCCAGAACGGAAACAACGCATGTATGGAGCGTACCTGATCGAAGGCGATGTCGAGACTCCTGGGCGCAAATCGCTTTAGGGGCGAGAATCGGATGACGCATCGCACCCCGGAGTCTGTGATGACAACGCTCGTCGGAGCTCTGTACGAGTAGGCCCAGGTGAACACTCCTACGACGCCTGCGTAGATTGCAGATATGAAAACTACGCCTATCCATAGTCTTCCCGGCGAAAGGTGTGGTCCGAAATCCAAACTAGCGAGAATCGCTACGAGCGCCGGGGAGGCGACCACGCCAAGAGTCAGGAGGAGCCACGGCCAAGCCCTGTTCGGCACAGTGTTCAGCATGTCACTGAACCCCATCTGGACCACCCTGCGCCCCTCATCCAAGTCGCCAGATTAACACCACGGGGACTCATGCGGTTTCGGCGGCACGAACCCGAGTCAGGTCGCAGATAGGGTTGTCGATAAAGCTCGCTGTTCGCTGATCCTCTTCAAGAACCGTTACCACGCGAAGCGGGCGGCAGACGAGGGCTGGTGTGCGCCCGGTTGGTCCGACGGTCTCAAGGAGTCGAGCCGTAGTTCGACTCGAAGCGCGTCGGGGTGCCTTCTCCCGAGGTCACCAAGCCCGCGCCTTGAGCGTCAGCTGCCCTCGCCCTGACGAGGGAGACTCGACAGGGCTCGTGAGGGCCGTGTCAAGTCCTCGACCATCACGCTGAAGAGTCCGAGGTCGCTAATCGTCCACGAGGCCACGTCCATGGGCGGTGGGACGAATCTTCGGCCGATCGTCCCGGAGGCCTTCCCCACCTCGGCGTACGGCCAGTCGACCGAACCCGAGGACCCCTTCGAGAGTCCCGATGTCGCCTACGTCGAAGACTCCCTGGCGGCTTGGAAAGCGGTAGCCCTTTTCGGCGGGCTCGTCACGGTCGAGGGACTCCTCCTCGGCGGGCGCGTACCGTTGATCAGTGTTGGTCTCCTCCTGGTGCTCCCGGCGCTGCCGACCACGTGGCTCGGCTACACCGAGACGACGCTCGCGCTCCTCGGGGCCGCCGGGGTCGGCATCGGGGTCGGAGTCCTCGCCTTGGATTCCGGCTCGCTCCTCCCCGTCGTTCCCCTCGCCCTGGCAGCCTTCGGCGTGCTCGCGCTGGCGGGTGGAACGCTCGGCTGGGATCGGGCCCTCCGCGGGATCGCCGCCGAGGACGACGCCAAAGCGGCCTTCCAGAGCGCCTGAGCCAGTCCGGAGGGCACGGCCCGACGACGACTCGGATCCCCGGGACCGGGGAGTTCGGATCCGAGGATGAGGAACCGGTGTCAGTACCTTCGACCGCCCCGGCCGGAGCGTTCCCCCTTCCTACGGCGAACCGGGTGGGCGAAAGCGCCCTCTTCTCCACCGAAGGAGGGCCGCGGCACCGACGGCGGCCGCCGCGACGCCCCCCACGAGGGCGTAGAAGTCGGTCGGTGGGAGACCGAGGAGGGTCGCGGGCCGTGAGGCTGCGGAGAACGCCAGCACCTGGTCCACGCTCGAACCGTCCACGGTGAAGGTCCCGGTGGAGGGGCTCGCGGAGAATCCCGAGACGGCGCCGACCGTGAAGCGGTAGCTCGCGTTCGGCTCCTCGAGGGTGATCGACGACCCTGTGGAGGCATGCGCCACCCCGCCGATGACCACGGTCCAGGAGGTCCCCGAGGGGAGACCGGTCTCGGTGAACGTGACCGTGAACGTCACCGGGCGAAACACGACCGATTCGGTGAGGGGAGCCCCGGCCACCGTGAAGCTGCCGACGCTCGCGGTGTAGTCGGTGTCCGGTGTCGTGACGTGGTACACGTAGCTGGCGTTCGGTTCCTCCACGACGACCGCCGTTCCGCTCGCGGCGAAGCTCGTCCCCCCCACGACCACGGACCAGGGGGTGCCGAGGGGTAGGCCGGTCTCCAGGAAGCTCACGGCGAACGTGACCAGGTGGAAGACCACCGACTCGGTCAACGCCACGCCGGTCTCGGTGAACGAGCCTCCTGCGGCTTCGAACTGACGGTCGGAGGTACCGACGGTGTAGCGGAAGGTCCCGTTGAGCACCCCGACGAGGACCGTGTTCGTGGTCGACGAGACGGTCACGCCGCCCAGCGTCACATTCCAGGCGGTGCCGGCGGGAAGCCCCTGCTCCACGAACGTCACGTAGGTCGGCCAGGCGACCCAGAGCGTGGCGGAGCTGCTCGTTCGATCCCCGGCGGAGTCGTTGACGGTAACGCCCACGTCGAACTGTCCGCCCTGACTCGCCGAGCAGACGAGGGTGCTCACGTCGGCGCCCACGCAGCCGGACGGAAGACCGGAGTAGGAGTACGTGAGCCCTCCCGTACCCCCCGCGACGGCGACCGAGATCGTGAAGGACGCGTTGATGGCGACGTAGCTCGGCTGGATGCTCAGGACGGGGGTCGTCAACGGGTACGGTCCCCCGGAGGCGAGGAAGTAGACCCCGCCCTCCAGGTCCGTGAGCGCGACGACGCCGGAGGGCAGCGTCGCGATCGCGTAGGTCTCCGCGCCGGCAGGGACCGTTGTGGAACCGTTGCCCGTGAGGTTGAGGACGGTCAGGTTCGCGCCCTCGCTCGTCACGTACAGCTGCTCCCCTGACGGAGCGACCAGGAGTCCGGCGGCGTAGGGTGGGAAGGAGAGGTTGCCGACCACGAGATCGTCGTTCGGGTCGAGGACGGAGATCTCGGGGGAGTTCTGGTCGCCCGTGTAGACCCGCGAGGTCGTCGGGTCGACAACGATCGCGTCCGGCCCCGGCACGTCCGTGATCGTCGTCACGACGGCCCCCGTGGCGCCGTCGAGCACGGTCACGTTGTTCGCCTCCCAGTCCGAGACGTAGACGCGATCGTTCGCCGAGTCCCACACCGCGTTCGTCGCGGCGGTGTCGGGGACCTCCGCCAGCTCCGTCAGGTTCGTCGCGTTGTAGATGTCGACCTGGCCGGGCGTCACCACCGGCACGAACATGCGCTGATCGACCGGGTCGAACGCCGGGGCGTTCGCCCACACGGCCGTGTCGAGCGTGGTCACGAGGCTGCCGTTGGCGCCGTTGAGGATCGCCACGCCCCCGGAACCGGTGATGAACCCCAGGCCGACCCACAGCTGATCGGTCTGGTCGTCGTACGTGACGCCGCGGACCGAGCCGGAGAGCGGCACCGTCTCCAGGATCTGGTAACTGGTCCCGTTCACGTAGTACAGCACGTTCTCGAGGTAGTCGCCGACCACGAGACAGCCGCAGGCCGTGTCCCAGGTCTCGCTGAGGGGGTCCGCCTGGCCTCCCCACGTTCGGTAGACCTCGAGGGTCCGGTCCGAGAGCGCGAAGAGGTACCCTTGCGAGGCCGTCGGGAGGTAGATGGTGTTCAGCTGGGGCACGTACGCCGGCGACCAGGGTTCGATCAGGAGCGGGACCGCGGTCGTCGGGAGGTGCACGGTGGTGAATACCGACATGTTGTCCGGGTCCACGGCGAAGACGTCGTCCCGGGCCGGAGCCGCGACGAATAGCAGGTTGGTGGCGTTGTCGTACGCCATGCCGGTGGTGTAAGCTCCGAGGCCGTGGACGGCGAGCACCGAACCATTCTCCCCCGAGAGCTCGACGAGATCCTCGTAGCCGCACCCCGTGCAGTAGAACGCGGAGCTCGCGTAGACGTTGCCGGTCCGAGTGTCCACGCCCACGCCCTCCAGGAAGCCGAACAGATCCGACGGCAGCGGCAGGAACCTCACCGCCCAGGTCGACGAGTTCACCATCTCGACCGTGTCGTTCTCGTAGCCGTTCAGGTAGACGTTGCCGTTGTCGGGATCGTACGCTCCGTCGTCGACGTAGAGCCCCGTCGTGACGTTCGTGGTGACACGCCCGAGCGTCAGGTTCACGACGTTGGCGCTCTCGCCGAGCTCGTCGCCGACCAGGATCGCGTTGGCCCGAGGAACGTAGACGAACAGTCCTTCGACGGCGCCCGCGTCGGAAGCGGGGATCCGGGTGACGACCGCCGCCGTGGCGGGATCGACGACCGTCACGTTGCCCGGGCTGCTCAGGTACAGGTCCCCCGTGGACGGGAGGTAAAGGATCGCACATCCCTGGGCCGCGGTGAGGGTCCCCTCGACCGTCAGCGTCGATGGATCGAGGACGAACACCGAGCAGTAGGACGCTACGTAGAGCCGATCGAGGGTCGGGTCGAAGGCGACGTACCACGGGTCGGGACTCGAGCCCGCTAGGATCTGGTTCCCTGCCATGAGCGACCCGTTGTTCAGGTCGAGCGTGTCGGTCGTGCTGAGCGGGTCGCTCGACACCTGAAGTGCCACGGGAGCTGCCGGCGCTGGCTCCGATCCGCGGGGGGTCGACGGCTGGAGCGCCGCCACCTCACCGAGCGTACCGCGGGGTGGTGGCGTCCGGCCCACCGGGAAGGTGACCGAGGCCAGGAGGAGCAGCACGGCGAGTACGAGGACGGTCCTCGGGACCCGCGGGCGCCGCGGCCAACGTCTGCGGGAAGAGCGAGCGCCGCTCATCGTCCCCACCGACCGGGAGGGGGACGCTCCGGCCGCGGATATCGCTCCGGGTCCCCCCGTCCGCCGAGCTCCGAATCGCCCCTTGAGGAGGACCGCCAAAATTAACTCAATCCGGGGCGCTCAAGGTACGTGCGCTGGGTGCGGTTCGGTCTCGGGCTCGCCCTGCTCGTGGTCGGCGCGGCGTTGCTGCTTGCGAGCGCCCTGGCGGGCTTCAGCGCGACCTCCGAACAGGTCGCCGCCGGCTCGGCGTGGCGAATCACGCCGTTCGCGGTGACCTCCACCTCGGCCCGCGTATCGTGGTCGGCCGGCAGTCCTGACACCCAGGCGTACCTGGTCAGCGGCGCGGCGCTGTGCCCGGGGCCGGCGAATGCCCTCGCGAGCGGCGACGCCCAGGCCGGGTCGTTCTCCGCCACGCTCCAGCCGGGGACGACCTACTCCCTGTACGCCTGCAGCGGCTCCACGCACGAGGCCGCGAACTTCACGCTCACCGTCTCCGGCGGCGTGACGATCGGGGACGTGATCGCCGGTGTGCTGATCCCGCTGAGCGTGGTGCTCATCATCCTGGGGTTCCGCCCGAGCGTGCGCTCCGAGGACGAGGCGGCCGCGCCGTCGCGCTCGGGGAGAGCCGCGCCTCGGCCTCGTCCCCGCGCGATCCCCCGCCCTACGGTCGCCGCGCGCCCTCCGGAGCCGCCCCCGCCGGTGTCGGTGAACGGCCGGACCGCCGTTGGGTGCGCGCGCTGCGGCAAGATCTGGCCGGTCGGTCAGTACTCGACCTGTCCTGCCTGCGGGACGGCGCTGTAGGTCCCCGAGGGTGGGGGGCCGTAGGATGCGCCGTCGCCGGCCAAGGGCCGAGCACGGCTTCGAGTTCCGTCGCCGACCCGTCGCGCCCTCACGACGGCGCCTCAGCCCGCCCCTGCCTCGAAGCAGCCAGGCAAACGCTCTCGTAGATGTTGCTGCTCCCGGCCTCTTGTGGCAGGTTCCCCGCTGACGTCCGCGCCCCTCTCGCCGCGCACCTGGCCGGCGTTCGCTCGGCTCGTCGAGAAGCACGGCGGGATCTTCGGGGGGTGTTGGTGCATCTCCTTCCATCTCCTGCCGGGGGAGAACAAGCAGTGGGCCGGTCGGTATCGCGCGTTGAAGGAAACTCGCGTCCGAGAAGGTCGGGCCCACGCGGCCCTGGTCTTCGACGGCTCCGAGGCGGTGGGGTGGTGTCAGTTCGGGCCCACCGCGGAGCTGCCGAACATCCGAAGCCGCAAGGCCTACGAGGAGGGTCTGCGGACGCTCCCGGATTGGCGGATCACCTGCTTCTTCGTCGATCGAGAACGTCGGGGTGGGGGCGTCGCCTCCCGCGCCCTGCGTGAGGCCCTCCGATACATCGCCGAGGCCGGGGGTGGGACGGTGGAGGCGTACCCTGAGGACTACACGGGAGAGCGAACGTCGAGCTCCTTCCTCTGCAGCGGGACGCTCGGGATGTTCGACAAGGCCGGGTTCCGCCGATCGCGCCAGATCGCCCAGCGTCGGTGGGTGGTCGTCCGTGAGGTGCGTGCCGCGCGGCGACCCCGAGCCGTGAAGCGCGCGGCGCGGAGCCGTCTCGGGCCGCGGGACTCAGGTTAGGGCACGTTCCCCGGGAGCTCGGCGGCGACCGGACCCGCTCAACGGGTGTCGAGCGTACGACCCAGCCCCCGGTCCTCGATGTCAACGGCCCGGGGCTTCCACACCGCCGCCATCATCAGGGCCGCCAGCGGGACCGCGGTCAGGTACACCCACAGGTCCGTGTAGGTGCCGGAGAGAACCGCCGGGGCGATCGTCCGCGCGAGGTTCAGGGAGCTGCCGGTCCAGGGTCCGATGACGAACGTCGAGAGCCCCACGGCGCCCGGGGGGAGCAGCAACCTCCAACGGTGATGACCCTCGCCCCGGTCAGCCACCACGAACACGGTTCCGATGAGCAGCGCCGTGAAGCCGGCCTCCGCGAGGAACGCGCGGAGCAGGTCCCCGTTCGACGGGACCGTCGCGCCGAGGTGGTCTCCGCCGCCCAGCGCGAGGAGGACGGTCGCGCTCGCGAGGAACGCGCCCGCGAACTGGGCGCCCCAGTACCCCGGGACCTCCTTCCAGGCCAGCCGACCGCTCGCGGCCAGCGCCAGCGTGACCGCCGGGTTCAGATGCGCCCCCGAGCGCCGAACGAACAGGACGATCGGCAGCAGCACGGCGGCGAACCAGGCCAGCCCCATCAGCCACGGCGGAACACCTCCGATCCGACCCGCACCGACGATAGTGCCGGTGCCGATCCCGACCAGCAGGGCGGTGCCGGCGATCTCGGCGAGGCCTCGGGCGGCCACCGAGGGCGGCACCGGAAGCTACGGGTGGGCGAGCAACGCGGCCCGGCGCCGGTCGGCGAGGAGGAGCTCGCGGCGGAGGCCCTCGACGTGGCCCCGCAGCTGCTCGCGCACCCGTCGGAACCCCGCGTCGTCCAGCCGAGCAGGGTCGGGAAGCGCCCAGTCCCGCAGCTCGAGCCCCTTCAGGTGCGCCGGACAGCTCCCGTCGTCGAGGCAGCCCATGGTGATCCTCACACGGGCCTCGTCCATCATCGCCTCGGTCAGGAGCTGAGGTGGATGACCGGGGACCGTGAGGCCGATCTCCGCCAGCATCGGGGAGGTCCGGGGGTTCGCCGCGCCCGCAGGCTGAGTGCCGGCCGAGACCGCCGTCCATCCGGGAGGAGGCCGCGCGTTGAACATCGCCTCGGCCATCAGCGAGCGGCACGCGTTCCCGACGCAG
>JASIDM010000101.1 GCA_030044695.1 Thermoplasmata archaeon | reverse complement strand
TCGGCTGTAACCCGGTCCCCGGCGCCGATAGGCCGCCCCGGCCGCCGAGATGAAGGACTCAGCCATTTATACGGACGAAAGCTCCTAAATCGAGGCTCGAGCATCGATGGCGGCGAGCGTTTCGGCGACGGGTCGCGCCCCCGGCGGATGGGCCGCCGGCGTGCTGGCCGCCCTCTTCCTCGTCATCGCGGCGCTCGTCCTCGGGGCGATCTACTTCGCCTTCCCCGCCGCCCACCACTACGACGCCCTCCTGTTCATCGGCATCGTCGCGCTGTTCTTCGCCCTCGGCAGCTACCTCGCCGAGGCGGCCTCCCGCAGCCCGTCGATCCAGCGGGCGCTCGCCTGGGGGTTCTTCGGGCTCGGCTTCGCCGACCTCCTCGGCACGCTCGCCGTGAGCCACCTGTACGGCGTGCTGAGCGTCGTCGACGCGATGCTCGGGCTCGCCGTCGTCCTCGCGGCGCTGTTCATCTCCGTCGGGCTGATGATGTGGCGGGCCCGCGCCGTCGCCCGCACCGCCGCGCGGGAGGCGCCCCGCCAGGCGTGGCGCCAGGAGCCGACCCCGTCGGCGCTGTCGTACTCCACCGCCAACTCGCCCAGCGTCCCCGTGGTGACCCCTCCGCCGCCGGCCGCCAGTCCGCCGCCGAGGAACCCGTAGGATGGCGGCCGCCCCTTCGTCCGTCCCCGCGCCGGCGTCGGTCTGCCCGAAGTGCGGCGCGGCCCAGCCGTCCGGCGCTCGGTTCTGCAACGCCTGCGGCTCCTCCCTCGTCGTCCAGGGCGGCAGCTCGACCGGCACCCTCGCCGGACCCGGGAGCCCCCCGGTCGACATCCGCCAGACCGTCGAGGGGGACCGCGGGTTCCTGAAGCGCCTCCAGCTCCTCGTCCCCGGCTTCCGCGGCTACCGGGAGGGCGAGGACCTCCGGGCCGCCGACAGCATCCTCCGGCGCGAGGTCGCCGACAAGGTCCGTTCGGCCCGCACGACGATCGAGAACGCCCGCGCCGCGCTGTCGAACGCCGGGCAGTTCGGGGCCCTGATGGACCTCGCCCCGCTCGTCGCCGACCTCCTGCGGATCGAGGGCGAGATCCGGGCGGCCCAGCAGGGGTACACGGGGATCTCCCCCGCGGTCCGCGTGAAGCCCGAGCAGCTCGACCGCCTCTACGAGTACGACTACGGCTTCGCGCAGGCCGCCGACACCCTCAACCAGACCGTCTCCACGATCCCGGGCCTCCTCGGGGGCCCTTCCCCCAACCCGGCGGGGGTCGCCGGCGTGCTGACGACCGCCCGGGGCCAGCTGAGCCAGCTCGACACGGCGTTCAAGGCCCGCCTGCAGGTCGTCGAGGGGATCCAGGTCTCGTAGGTCCTGACGTGACGCGGCGGAGGTAGCACGATGGTAACCAACAATCCGATCCCGGCGAAGGGCGGGAGCCTCATCGGCGCGACGACGGTCAACTGGGAGGACGCCTACAAGGGTCCCAACGTGATGTGGCGCGTCCCGCGCAACGTCCGTTGGAACGACAACGTCGTCGTCCGCGAGGACGAGATCGCCGTCTTCTACCGGGACGGCAAGGTCCTCGCCTACCTCGACCGGCCGGACCGGTACGCCCTCACCAGCCTCAACGCCCCGATCATCGGCAACCTCGTCAAGGAGCTCTCCGGGGTCCGCCAGGAGGCGGAGGTCTACTACCTGCAGAAGCGGATCTTCGACGGCAAGTTCGGCAGCGCCGAGCCGTACGTCTTCCGCGACCCGGACTTCGGCCTCGTGCAGCTGCGGGTCTTCGGCGAGTACCGCTGGCGCGTCGGCGCGCCGGACAACTTCATCAACCAGTTCGTCGGGACGTTCGGCGCCGCCACGACGACCGACGTCGAGGGCCGCCTGCGGGACCAGATGGTCCTGCTCGTCTACAACAGCCTCGGCAAGATGAAGGACCAGGGGATGAAGGTCACCGACCTCGCCGGCTCGCTCCAGACGATCGAGCAGGCGGTCCTCGGCTTCGCCCCGCAGCACTTCGGCCCGCTCGGCGTCGAGGTCGTCCAGCTCCAGGGGCTCTCGGTCAACCTGCCGGACGAGGTCCAGAAGGCCGTCAGCACCCGGTCGACGATGGGGGTGCTGGGGGTCAACTACCTGCAGTACCAGGCCGGTCAGGCGATGACGACCGCCGCCGCCAACCCCTCCGGCGGCGCGGGAGCGCTGGCGAGCGCCGGCGTCGGGCTCGGCGCCGGTCTCGGCATCGGCTACGGCATGAGCGGCCAGATGCAGGGGATGTACCAGCAGGGCGGCGCCGGCCCGGGGGTGCAGTGCCCCAAGTGCGGCGCCATGGTCCCCTCCGGGAACCGGTTCTGCCCGTCGTGCGGCGCCTCGATGGCGCCCGGCCCGGCGGCGGGAGGTCCTCCCTGCCCGAAGTGCGGTCAGCCGACCGCGCCGGGGGCGAAGTTCTGCCCGTCCTGCGGGGCGTCGCTGGCCCCGCCCCCGCCGAAGAGCTGCCCGAAGTGCAACGCGACGTACACGGGCACGCCGAAGTTCTGCCCGAACTGCGGCGCGGCGCTCGGAGGCTAGGCCCGACCCCGCGGCCCCGGAAGGTCCCCGATGATCTACTGCGTGAAGTGCGGCGCCCAGCTCCCGGACGACGCGAAGTTCTGCGCGAAGTGCGGCACGCCGGTCGGCGGGGCCGCGGGCGGCACCG
>JASIDM010000100.1 GCA_030044695.1 Thermoplasmata archaeon | reverse complement strand
CCGGCTCGCTTATTACCCGCCTCCCGCCTAGACGGCGTTCCGGATGCGAACGCTGGTCGTCACCGAGAAGTTCAACACGGCCCTGCGGATCTCCGTCGTCCTCTCCGACGGCCGGATGCAGCGCCGGCGGGTCGCCGGCACGCCGGTCTTCGAGTTCGAGCGGGACGGAGGGACCTACGCCGTGGTCGGCCTGCGCGGCCATATCGTCGAGCTCGACTACCCGAAGGAGCTCGCCGAGTGGTCGCTCGAAGGGCTCCCCCAGCTCGTGGACGCGGTCCCGGATAAGCGCGTCACCGAGCCCGGGATCGTCCGCGCGCTCGAGGAGATCGTCCGGGGCTTCGACCGGGTCATCCTCGCGACGGACTTCGATCGGGAGGGCGAGCTGATCGGCCTGGAATGCCTCGCGCTCCTCCAGCGGGTCCATCCGACGATCGCGGTGAAGCGGGCGCGCTACAGCGCCCTCACCCGCGACGCCATCGAGGAGAGCTTCGCCCATCTCGCCGAGGTCGACCGGGCCCTCGCCGAGGCCGGCGAGGCCCGCCAGGAGATCGACCTCGCGTGGGGGGCCCTGCTGACCCGCTACCTCTCCCTCACCTCGGGGCAGCGGGGCCGGAGCTTCCTCTCGGCGGGACGGGTCCAGACCCCGACGCTCGCGCTCCTCGTGGAGCGGGACCAGGAGATCAAGGAGTTCCGGCCCGAGCCGTTCTGGCAGATCACGGCGACCGCCTCCGCTCACGGCGAGACGTTCCGCCTCGCCCACGAACACGGCATCTGGGCCTCCAAGCCGGAGGCCGAGGCGGTGCACGCCCGGATCCGGGGGGTGCGCTCCGGCACGGTCCGTGCGTTCCAGCAGGAGGAGAGCCGCCGCCGGCCGCCGATCCCGTTCTCGACGACGCTGTTCGTCGCCGAGGCGACGCGCCTCGGCTTCGGGGCGGCGCAGGCGATGCGCTACGCGGAGGACCTCTACACCCAGGGCCTGATCAGCTACCCGCGGACGGACAACACGGTCTACCCGCGGGGGCTCGGGCTGCGGACCCTCGCGGAGAAGTTCCGCGACGGCCCGTTCGCCGAGGCCGCCGAGATCGTCCTCGGCCAGGCGTCGCTCCGGCCGACCCGCGGCCGGACCGAGACGACCGATCACCCTCCGATCTATCCGACCGCGGCGATCGACCCGAAGAAGCTCCGGCCCGAGCCGGCGCGCCTGTACGAGCTCGTCGTCCGGCGGTTCCTCGCCACGCTGGGACCCGAGGCGGTCGGCTGGCGGCGGCTCGCCACCGTGACGATCGCCGACGAGCCGTTCCGCGGGGAGGGCCACCACGTCGTCGAGCCGGGGTGGTATCGCATCTATCCCTACGCCCAGCCCGAGGAGACGGCGCTGCCGGCGCTCGAGGTCGGGAGCACCGTCGACGTGACGTCCGTCGACCTCGTCGAGGACCACACCAAGCCCCCCCGCCGTTTCTCGCAGGGCACGCTGATCCAGGAGATGGAACGCCTGGGCCTCGGCACGAAGAGCACGCGGCACGACGTGCTGCAGAAGCTGTTCGACCGCCGCTACGTCCAGCCCCGCCAGCTCGAGCCGACGTCCACCGGGATCGCCGTCACGGAGGCCCTGAAGGCGCACGCCCCCCTGATCACCCGCCCGGAGATGACCCACCGCCTCGAGGAGGACATGGAGCTGGTCGCCGAATCGAGGAAGCCGAAGTCGGAGGTGATCGGCGAGTCCCGCGACATGCTCCGCGAGGCGCTCGCCCTCCTCTCGGCGAACACCGACGGGGTCAAGGAGACCCTCGGCGCCGCGCTCGACCGCCAGCACTTCGTCGGCCCGTGCGCGAAGTGCGGCGGGGCCCTGCAGCTGGCGCGGAGCCCCCGGGGATCGCGCTGGGTGCAGTGCGTGAACAACCCGGCGTCGTGCACGGCGAACTACTCGCTCCCGGCCGCCGGGTTCGTCGAGCCCGCGCCGGAGTTCCTCTGCGCGACCTGCCGCGTCCCTCGGGTGAAGATCACCTTCCGCGGCCAGCGACCGGAGCTGTACTGCATCAACCCGGAATGCGCGGAGCACCACCGGGCGTTCCGCATCGGCGTCTGTCCGAACTGCGGGAGCCCGCTGCACGTCCGCTACTCGTTCGCCGGCAAGCGGTTCGTCGGATGTTCGGGCTACCCGACGTGCCGGGTCACCTACCCGCTCCCGCAGCGGGGCAAGCTCGACAAGGACCATCCTCCCTGCCCGGTCTGTCGGGCCCCCGTCGTG
Source organism: Thermoplasmata archaeon (assembly GCA_030044695.1). Classification (GTDB taxonomy): domain Archaea; phylum Thermoplasmatota; class Thermoplasmata; order Lutacidiplasmatales; family UBA184; genus Lutacidiplasma. The sequence goes on along the minus strand of JASIDM010000100.1, from coordinate 2,063 downwards.
ACGGCGATCGAGGCCGGCCGTCCCCCGTGGACGCTCTGCATCAACCCGGCCTGCCCGAGCCGGCAGAAGCCCGAGGCGAAGCCGACGGACGCCTCGCCGGCCGCGTCCCGGACGCCCGCGCGTCGGGCGAAGGCCCGTTCCAAGGCGCCGGCGCGACGACGGGCGCCGAGGGCGAAGAAGGAGCCCGGCGACGGCGAGCCCGAGGCCGCCGGCGCCTCGTCCGGCGTTCCGTAGCCGCTCCGTTCCCCGACCTCCCGGCCCGGGTTAAATACCGTCGCACCGCTCTTCGCCCGTGGACCGTTCGGTTCGTCTGCTCGAGCTCGATAGCCGGTCGTTCGAGCGGAAGCTCCGAGGCAATCCGCTGGTGATCGTGCCGATCGGGGCGCTGGAGGCGCACGGTCCCCACCTCCCCCTCGGCGCCGATCAGATCCAGGCGGAGCGGACGGCGCTCGAGCTCGCCGAGCGCGTCGGCGCGCTGGTCGCCCCGACGCTGCCGTACGGTTCGGCGCCGGGGGCCCGTCGCTTCCCGGGGACGGTGTCGCTGTCGATGGCGGAGCTCGGGACCCACGTCGAGGGCGTCCTCCGCGAGCTCGCCCGCGGGGGCGTCCGGCGCCTCCTCGTCCTCTCCGGCCACGGGGAGCGGGGGCACATGGCGGCGCTCCGCGAGGCGGCGGACCGCGCGATGTCGGCGTACCCCGGGCTGCGGGTCGTGGTCCTCTGCGACTACGAGTTCGTCTACGAGCTCCGGGGCCGGGAGGCCCCGGCGTCCGACGGCCACGCGGGGCTGCTCGAGACGTCGCGCCTGCTCGCCCTCGAGCCCGGCTCGGTCGGCGCCGAGCGGCCGGTCGTCGACTACCGCCACAGCCCGTTCGTCCCGGGGTCGCCGTCCGAGGCCGACTGGCCGGAGAGCGTCATCGGCGACACCCGGCCGTCCAGCGCGGAGCTCGGGCGGAAGGTCCAGCAGCACGTCCTCGACCGCCTCGTCCAGACGGTCGGCGCGCTGCTCCCGGCGTAGGAGGCACGATGGCCGGACCCGCCGACGCGATCCGCATCCGCGGCGCCCGCCAGCACAACCTGAAGAACGTCTCCCTGGACATCCCGCGGGGCCGCTTCGTCGTCGTCACCGGCGTGAGCGGCTCGGGCAAGTCCTCGCTCGCCTTCGACACGCTGTACGCGGAGGGTCAGCGGCGGTACATCGAGAGCCTGTCGGCCTACGCCCGCCAGTTCCTCGGCCAGATGGACAAGCCCGACGTCGACACCATCGAGGGCCTCTCGCCGGCGATCGCCATCGAGCAGCGGGCGGGCAGCCGCAACCCGCGCTCGACCGTCGGGACGGTGACCGAGATCTACGACTACCTCCGCCTGCTCTTCGCCCGGATCGGCGTCCCCCACTGTCCGAACGACGGCGAGGAGATCGCCCCGCAGTCCGTCGATCGGATCGTGGAGGCCGTGCGCCGTACCTCCGGCGGGGGCAAGGTCGACCTGATCGCGCCCGTCGTCCGAGGGGCGAAGGGCGAGCACCGCGACGTCCTGGACCGGTTGCGCAAGGCCGGCTACCGCCGGTTCGTCGTCGACGGGGTCGAACTCCGCCTGCCCGGCCGGGAGGTCCGCCTCGGCAAGAACCAGAAGCACACGATCGAGGTCGTCGTCGACTCGCTCGAGGTCCTGCCCGAGGAGGAGAGCCGGCTCGCCGAGTCCGTCGCGACGGCCCGCGAGCTCGCCGACGGGCTCGTGGTCGTGCGGCGCGCCGGCGGGGAGCGGGCGACGTACTCCAGCCGCCGCGCCTGCCCGAAGTGCGGCTTCTCCCTCGAGGAGCTGACCCCGAGGATGTTCTCGTTCAACAACCCGGTCGGGGCGTGCCCGGAGTGCCTGGGGATCGGGGCGACGCTGCACGCCGATCCGGACCGGATCGTCCCGGACAAGGACAAGCCGCTCGGCCGCGCGATCGCCGTCTGGGGGCTCACGCCGGAGGGGGAGGGCCTGCGCCGGTTCGCCGCGGCGTTCGGCTACGATCTGCGTCGGCCGGTCCGGGAGCTCTCGGAGAAGGGGTGGAAGGCCCTGAT
>JASIDM010000099.1 GCA_030044695.1 Thermoplasmata archaeon | reverse complement strand
CAGCTCGTGCTCCCGAGGCGAGGGTGCCCCGAACGACAGCCCCTCGGCCGAAGCCTCCCGGACCGCGGCGACGACCGTCGGCGGCGCGTGGCCGAGGATCGCGGCGCCCCAGGAGCCGACCAGGTCGACGTAGCGCCGGCCGTCGACGTCCTCGAGGTAGGCGCCGCGGCCGCGCCGGATCACGACCGGGGTGCCGCCGACGGCCCGGAAGGAGCGAACGGGACTGTCGACCCCGCCGACGAGCGAACGCTGCGCCCGTCGGAACAGCCGCCGGGACCGCGGCCCCGGGGCGGGGCTCACGGAAGGCCTTCGACGAGCTCGAGCAGCCGCGCTGGCGGCATGCGGACGCAGCTGAAGATCGGGGTCTCGAGCTCGGTGTAGCGACTCGCCTCCGACGGGCGGAGGTCGTGCACGAGGTCCAAGAACTGGGCGGGGGCGTCCGCCTCGAAGGCGAGGATGAACTCCGCGTCGTCGATCCCGAACGAGTACCCCGTGTGGATCTCCACCGACGGGTAGCGGTGGCCGATGCGGAGATGCTCGCCCATGACGCGCCGCCGCTCCTCGAACGGTAGCCCGTACCACTCCCGCTTCTTCGTGAACGGATAGACGAACAGGTACGGCTTGCCGCTGGCGCGCCGGCGGCCGCTCGAGCCCTCCCCGCCGAGGGCGTTCGGGCCGACGTACTCCGACACCCGACCCATCCCCAAGTAGGCGTAGGGGACGTCGAGGTAGCCTCCGAGCGGGGTCCCGGCGATCCGCGCGTGCAGGAGGGAGATCGGCTCGAGGGACCTCGCCACCGTCCAGACGAGAAACTCCGCGCCGGCCTTCAGCCCCACGAGGGAGTACGTTTCGACCTCGGCGCCGGCGGGCGGATGCTCGAGGACCCCGGCGAGCGCGGTCCGGCCGGCCCGGCGCTCCTCGGCCGGGAGGCGCCGCCACTCTGGGCGCAGGTGGTAGAACGTGTACTTGACGAAATCCCGCTCCTCGTCGGCGGCCTCGCGCCCGGGGGCGCCGGCGGTCACGGGGCCCTCCGGAGCCACGCCGCGACGTCCTGGGCATAGTAGCTCACGATCAGGTCGGCTCCGGCCCGGCGGATCGCGGTCAGCGTCTCCAGCACGGCCTCCCGCTCCGAGAACGCCCCGGAGCGGGCCCCGGACTTGAGCATGGCGTACTCCCCGCTGACCTGGTAGGCGGCGAGCGGCACGTCGATCCGACGGCGGGCCCGCGCGAGCAGGTCGAGGCTGGTGAGCGCCGGCTTCACCATGACGATGTCCGCTCCCTCCGCGACGTCCTGCCGCAGCTCCCGCAGGGCCTCGCGGGCGTTCCGGGGGTCCATCTGGTAGGTCGTGCGGTCCCCGAACGACGGGCGCGAGCCTTCGGCCTCGCGGAACGGGCCGTAGAACGCGGAGGCGTGCTTCGTGGCGTAGCTGAGGATCCCCCGGTCCGGGAACCCCGCGGTGTCGAGCGACGCGCGGAGGCCGGCGACCTGGCCGTCCATCATCGCGCTCGGCGCCACGAGGTCCGCGCCCGCGCGGGCGTGAGCGACCGCGGTCCTCGCGAGGCGTTCGACCGTGGCGTCGTTGTCCACGGCCCCGTTCCGAACGACCCCGCAGTGACCGTGATCGGTGTAGGCGCAGAGACAGACGTCCGTGACGACGATCAGCTCGGGGTCGGCGGACTTGAGGGCGCCGACGGCCTGCGCCACCGCGCTGCGAGGCGACCAGGCCTCGCGACCCTCGCCGTCCTTCCGCTCCGCCTGACCGAACAGCAGCACGGCCGGAACGCCCGCGGCGTGGAGCGCGCGGGCCAGCTCGGGCAGGGCACCGACCGGCCACCGGGCGACCCCCGGCAGCGACGGGACGGGCGTCGGCCTCCCGTCGCCCGCCCGTACGAGGACCGGCAGCACGAGGTGGCGAGCGTCCAGGTCCGTCTCGGCGACCCAGTCGCGGAGGCGTGCGGTCCGTCGCAGGCGCCGCGGTCGGGCGGCCGGCGACGGCACGGTCGGCGGCGTCCGCGACGGTCGAGGACTACGCGGCATCGCGAATCGCCCGGACCAGCTCGCGCGCAAAGCGTTGCGGGGAGGTCGACGCGGCGACGGAGACGCGGCGGAGTCCCGCGCGCCGGGCCGCTCGGGCCGTCCGCTCCCCGAGAACGAACACCGGCATCGTCCGACCGATCCTCCGCGTCGTGGCGGGGCCTAGGGCCCGCCGGAGCCCATCAACCACGGACGGGCTCGACACGACGAGGGCCGAGGCCGCCACGATCCCCTCGCGCTGCTCGCGGATCGCTGTCAGCCGCGGACGCACCCGATAGCTGACGACCTGGGCGACTCGGTGACCTTGCCCGCGTAGCCGCCGCGCCAGCTCCGTGCCGGCGAGATCGGAGGTGACGTGGAGGACGACGCGCGGCCGACGCCGGCCCAACGCGTGAAGCACCCCCTCGGCCCCCAGCGCGGTCGGCTGGTGGACGCGCTGGAGACCCCATCTGCGCAGCGCCTCGGCGGTGCCGGGACCCGCTGCCCAGATCTCGGGGCGGGGAGCCCCGGGCGGGCGGTGTGCCCAGCGAACGAGACGTCGATCCACGGCCTGGCGACTCGTGACAACGATCGTGTCGGCGGTTCGGGCGAACGCCTCCGAGCCCGAGAGCCATCTCGGCGACGTCGCGACGACCCGTAGCGCCGCGATGCGACGCAGCCGCAGGCCCGAGGAGGCGATTGCCGGACCGAGTCCACTCAGGGTGCCGTTCGCGGCGAGCAGCACGACCTCCGGGCGGGCCCGCGCGGCCACGATCGGCCTCCTACCTGCCCCGGGGCGCGAGCAGTAGGCCGGCGCCGCGAGCCAGCAATCCTCGGGCGAGCCGTCGACCGACGCCGCGAGCGTCCGCCAGCCGGCCGACCGCTGACCCGCGCAGTCGTACCCTGCCGTCCGGGCTCAGCACCTCGCCCTCGAGGCGGAGCCGCCCCCGGTGCAGGCGCGCGAGCGCTCCGAGCGGCACTCGGCAGTCCCCTCCCAGGAGGGCCGCGAACGCCTGCTCCGCGACCACGGCGGCGTGCGTTGGGGGGTCATCGATCTCCCTCGCGAGGGCGAGCGTCTTCCGATCGTTCGCCCGCACGACGACCGCGAGGGCTCCTTGCGCGGGCGCCGGCAGGAACTCCGCCGTGGGCAACCGCCGCCGGATCTCGTCCGAACGACCCAGACGGACCAGGCCCGCCACGGCCAGGATCACCGCGTCGAGCTCTCCCGATCGAACCCTCGCCACCCGTCGGTCCACGTTGCCGCGGAGCTCGACGACCTGGAGGTCGGGGCGCCAGCGCAGCAGCTGCGCCTGGCGACGGAGGCTGCTCGACCCGACCCGGGCGCCCTTGGGGAGCTCCCCTACCGCTACCGACTCCGCCACGACGAGGCAGTCCCGGGGGTCGGCGCGACGCGGGCAGGCGGCGACGGTGAGCCCGGGGACCGGCGCGACCGGCAGGTCCTTCGCGCTGTGGACCGCGACGTCGACGGTGCCGTCCAGCAGGGCCCGGTCGAGGGCGTCGGTGAAGTCCGGGGCGGTTCCCGGTCGGAGGTCGCGATCACCGCTCGTCGCCATCGGGCAGAGTCGCACGCTCAGCTCGCGGTGGGCGCGCGCGAGGGCGCGGGCCACGAGCTCCGCCTGGGACCTCGCGAGGGGGCTCCGCCGGGTGGCGACCCGGAGTCGGTCGCTCACGGGAGCGACGGATCAGCTCGGAGCAGCTCCAGGGCGAACCGGCGGAGCCGGTCCCCATCCTCCCCGGGGGGAAGGCGGCGGAGGCGCTCGGTGGGACCGACGAGGAGTCGGTTCACGAGTCGTCGGGTCAGCCGGTCGACGGCGACCTCCTGCTCCAGCGTGAGCGGGCCGAGGAACTCCCTGGCCGTCGCGAGCTCGGCGACGCGAACCCCCTCGGCACGGCGCCGCGCGGCCGCGATCCACGGCTCCAGGCTGTGGACGGCGAGCCTGTCGTGGGCCTGGTCGGCCGCGGCCTCGAGGGCCGTTTCGAGGTCCGGGCTGGGGTCGACGGCACCTCGGGGGCGCAGCTCCGACAGGTCCACCAGGCGAACGTTCGGAAGCTCCCCCACGGCCGCCTCGACGTTGCGCGGCACCCCGAGGTCGAGGACGATCAGGGCGCGTCCCCCCGGGACGTCCTGCGCACGGAGCCAGGGCGACCCGCTCTTGGTCGCCGCGACGACGACGTCCGAGACGGCGATCTCGGGTCCGACCGCGTCGAGGCGGACGGCCCGCGCGCCGGCGGCGCGAAGGAACTCGGGCTCCGGCGACCGCTCCCGGTAGGCGAGCGTGACGCGGGCGGAGGGCGCGAGCAATTCGGTGACCTGTCGCCCGACCTCGCCGGAGCCGACGACCAGCACGCGGGGGAACGGCCGGCCCGCGAGCTCGAGAGCTCGGGTGGCGGCGACCGCGGCGATCGACCGCGAACGCGGGACGTGCGGGACAAGGCGATCCGCGGAAGAGGCGGCCCCCGCCAGCAGGTCCCGAAGCGCCCGTTGGCGATGTCGGCTAACGACGGCGGTCGACGTCGCGCGGACCTGACCGCGGACCTCCTTCTCGCCGACGACCAGCGACTCGCGCCCGGCCGCGACGCGGAAGAGGTGTCGGACGGCCTCCCGGCCCACCCGTCGGGTCCAGGCCGCGCCTGGGCCGGGCAGGAGCTCCTGCCAGCGGTCCGCTCCGGTGGAACTCCGACTGAGGACGAACAGTTCCCGCCGACAACAGGTCGCCAGGACCACGGCCTCCTCGGCGTCGGGGAGACGAGCGAACGCGGAGCGAAGCCAGGGCCCGCTGACCGCCGTGGCGATCGTCTCCAGCTCGCCGAGCGTGGTGGTGGCGAGGCTGCACTCGTAGCCGACGAGGACCAGCGGCTCCGGGCCCGACGGCGCCTCCGCGATCGCGCCGCGGGTCTTGGCCGGGAACCCGGTCGCGGCCTCCTCGGTCGGAAGCACCCCCGCCGGCATCTCGGGCCTCCGACGGCCCCCCCTCCTTTTGGGGACCCCGTACGTACGGTCCGGGCCGACGCCTCCCTCACGGTCAGTTCTTTATGGGGGGTCGCGTACCGGGAGCCGTGGCGGCCGCGTCCGGTTCCTCCGCCGGGGACGTTGCCTCGATGCTCGGCCGCGCCCCGATCTTCTCCGCCCTCACGGAAAAGCAGCTCAAATCCCTCGCCAAGTCCGCGAAGGTCGTCGGGTACCCGGCGGACGCTCGGGTCGTCAAGCAGGGCGAGGCGGGGATCGGCTTCTACCTCCTCCTTCGCGGCGCGGCCGAGGTGCGTCAAGGGACCCGGGTGCTGGCCCGCCTCGGGCCCGGTCAATTCTTCGGGGAGCTCACGCTGTTCGACGAACAGCCCCGCTCGGCCGATGTCGTCGCGGTCCAGGCGTCCGAGTGCGCCGTCCTCTCCCGCTGGGAGTTCTGGGGCTTCGCCAAGAGCGAGCCGGACGTCCTCCAGGGGGTCCTGCGCGAGATGGCGCGGCGCCTCCGGGAGACGAACCGGGCGCTGACCGAATAGTCGGCCGTCGGGGCGACGCGGCCGGGGCCCGTCCGTCCGGGGCCACGGCGGCGTTATATCGAATTCGATATACGACCGTTCCGGAGGGAACGTCGCGACCGATGCCACCGCGCATGGTGGGGCTGTACGCCCTGGCCCAGATGGAGCGCGCCGGGACGGTCCACGGCTACGAGCTGGCGCAGCGCATCGCCGACCGCACCCAGGGGGCCTGGCGCCCGAGCGCCGGGACGATCTACCCGTCGCTGCAGCGCCTCGTGGACCGCGGCCTCGCCCGCCCCAGGTTGGTCGGACGACGCCGGGCCTACCGGATCACGCCGGCGGGACGAGCCGTGCTACGCCGCCTGCGCCGCCAGATGGGGGCCGGAGCCCCCGGGGTCCCCGACCTGAGCGTCCTTTGGGCGGAGGTCGTGGGAGCGGCGGACCTGGACAGCTTCCTCCTACGACGGCTGCGACGGTCGCTGGACGCGATCTCGGCGACGCTGAACGGCGGACCGGCGACCGAGCCCGCTCCGCTGCGACGCGACGGGCTGCGGACCGCGACGATCGCGGAGCTCTCCGCTCGTCTCGAGGAGCTCCGCGGACGCGGCCACCGCGTGGCCGCCGCCCGGCCGAGGCGCCGCGCGTGACCGCCGACGGCCTCGCCATCTCCGCCAAGGGGTTGACCAAGCACTACGGCAAGCTGGTCGCCGTCGACCACGTCGACCTCGCCGTCCCCCGCGGGACGATCTTCGGCCTCCTCGGCCCGAACGGCGCCGGGAAGACGACGATCATCAAGATGCTCACCGGCCTGAGCGACATCACCGACGGGACCGCCACGGTCGCCGGCTTCGACGTGGCGCGCGACCCGATGCACGTGAAGCAGCGGGTCGGCTGGGTCGCCGCCGAAGTGATCCTCGACGACGACCTCTCGGGATGGGAGAACCTCTGGCTGCAGGCCAAGCTGCAGCACCTGACGGAGTGGAAGGAGCGGGCGCTGCAGCTCCTCGCCTACTTCGAGCTCACCGACCGCCGCAAGGACAAGGTCGGGACGTACTCCACCGGGATGCGCAAGAAGATGGAGATCGCCCTCGCCCTGCTCCACCAGCCCGAGGTGATCTTCATGGACGAGCCGACGATCGGGCTCGACGCCAACGTACGCCGGATGCTCTGGGAGCTGATCACCGGCGTCAACCGCCAGTTCGGCGTGACGGTGCTGCTCACCTCGCACTACATCGAGGAGGCGGACTTCCTCTGCGACCACGTGGCGATCATCGACCACGGCAAGTTCGTCGCCGTCGGGACCCCGTCGGAGCTCAAGGCCCGCGTGCGCGCGGACTACGTGGAGCTCGAGACCAGCGAGGCGGTGACCCCGGCGAAGCTCGAGGCGATCGCCGGCGTGACCAGCGTCCGCCAGCAGGGGTCAACCTGGGTGCTCCGCGTCAGCTCCGCCGAGGAGGTGCTGCCGCGCCTGTTCCACACCCTGGCGACGGACGGGATCCGCCGCATCAACGTGGAGAAGCCGAGCCTGGAGTCCGTGTTCATCGACATCACCGGAAAGAAGATCGACCAGGCCGGACCGGACGTCCAGGACTACCGCAAGTTCTACGCCAGCGTGCGGAGGGCCCGGCAGTGAGCACGGTGAACCGCTCCGTGAGCCTGCCCGCGTCGCTCGTCCCCCGGCACGACGGCCGGGTCGGCCAGTTCTCCCAGTTCTCGGGACTGTACGCCCGCGAGCTGCTGCGGACGTTCCGCAACCCGTTCGTCATCGTCATCACCCTCGTGCAGCCGTTCATGTGGCTCGCCTTCTTCGGCGGGATCTTCTCGACGCTGTCGACGTCGGAGCTCGACTCGTTCCTGCTCCACGCGCCGCCGGGGACCGGCTACCTCGCCTTCCTCCTGCCGGGGGTGCTGTCGACCGGGATGCTGTCGATCGGGATGTTCGGGGCGATGAGCACCATCCAGGACAAGCGGTTCGGCTTCATGAAGCGCATCCTGATCACGCCGACGAGCAAGGCGACGGTCTACCTGGCCAAGGCGCTCGGCTCGGCGACCCGGGGCCTCGTCCAGATCCCGGTGATGGTCGCCGCGGCGTTCGCCTTCGGGGTCCACCTCCAGGGGAGCGCCCTCGGCTGGGCCGCCTGCCTCCTCGGCCTCGTGCTGCTCGGCTTCGGCTTCTCCGCGCTATTCCTCGCCATCACCGCCTCGAGCACGGACTGGCAGACGCCGGGGGTCGTCTCGAACTTCATCACCATGCCGCTGATGTTCGCGAGCGGGGCGATGTTCCCGACGACGATCTACCCGGGGTGGATGAAGGCGATCGCCGAGGTCAACCCCGTGGGGTACTCGGCCGACCTCGCCCGCTCCGTGATGACGTACGGCCAGTTCACCGGCTCCTGCCTCACCGACCTCGGCTACCTCGCGCTGTTCGCGGCCGTGATGATGGGGGTCGGCACGGCGCTGGCCTCGAAGTACCTCAAGGTCGAGTAGGCGCGTGCCTCGGTAGCGACGCTTTTCTCACGGCCCGTCTGGCTCGGGCGTGGAGCTGCTCGAGCTCGCGCTCCTCCTCGTCGTCACGGGGCTCTTCGCCGGCCTCCTCGGCTCCCTCACCGGCCTCGGCGGGGCGGTCGTCGTGCTGCCGGTGCTCGTCATCGCCTTCGGCGTGCCGATCCCGGAGGCGATCGGCGCCGGGCTCCTCACCGTCCTCGCCTCGTCGTCGACGACCGGCGCGGCGTACGTGCGCGACCGCCTGAGCGACCTGCGGATCGGGATGTTCCTCGAGATCGCCACGGTGCCGGGAGCCCTCATCGGCGCCGTCGCGACGGTCCTCCTCGTCCGGGCCGAGCTTGCCGACGCCCTCCTGGTCGCCCTCGGGGTGGTGCTGTTCGCCCTCGTGCCGGGGACGATCGCCCGGGGCCGCCGTCTCACCCCGACGACCGCCGGCCCGTCGGACGACGTCGCGCGCTCGCTGCGGCTGCGGGGCAGCTACTTCGATACGGCCCGCGGGGTGCGGATCGAGTACGCCGCCGCGCGCACCCGCCCCGCCTTGGCCGTCGCCTTCGTCGCCGGCCTCGTCTCGGGGATGTTCGGCATCGGCGGCGGGGTGTTCAAGGTCCTCTCCCTCGAGCACTTCCTGAACCTGCCGATGAAGATCGCGACGGCGACGAGCAACTTCATGATCGGCGTCACCGCCGCCGCCGGCGCGAGCGTGCTGCTGCTCGCCGGTTTCATCAATCCCGTCATCGGCGCGCCGGTCGCCCTCGGCACGGCCGCGGGAGCGCTCGGGGGCAGCCGGATCCTGCCCACCCTGCGCAACCGCACGGTGCGCTGGCTGTTCGTGCCGATCCTCGCGGTGCTCGGCGTGGAAGTGATCCTCCGGGGTCTGGGGATCGTATGAGCGTCGGCCCGCCGCCCTCCGCGTCCCCCGCCGAGCCGGCGCTCCCGGATCGCGTCTACGTGTCGATGGCGAGGCTCCTGCGCACCGGGCTGATCGTCTCGGTCGTGCTGCTCGTCGCCTCGCTCGCGGCGCTGCTCGTCCGGTCCCACGCGGCGGCCTCCGGCCCGTGGGTGTCGTCCAATCCCGTAGGGAAGTACCTGGGGCTCGGCGACCTGGCCCGCGGCCTCGTCGCGGGCACGCCGGAGGCGTACCTGACGGTCGGGGTCCTCGCGCTGATCGCGACGCCGGTCCTCCGGGTCGCCAGCGGCACCGTCGCATTCCTGCGGCACGGCGACCGCAAGCTCGGGGAGATCACGCTCGTGGTGCTCGCGTTGCTCCTGCTCGGCCTGTTCGTGCTGGGTCCGTGGGTCCACTAACGTCGCCGGGCGACACGTGGGGAGGCACGATCCGACGGCGCGGGAGGCCGCGGGGACCGTCGGGCACGCGCGCTCCCGTAGGCCCCCAGGGCGATCTCGAGGGCTTCGTGCAGGGGAGCGTGCGTGTCGGAGAACCGGGGCTCCCAGCCGCGTTCGTCCAGGTGGTCGCTGACCACAAAGAGGGCCGCGGCCTTGCGACCCAGCGCTCGGGCCACGGTGAAGACCGCGGAGGCCTCCATCTCGACGGTGACGATCCCCGTCCGTCGGTACCGTCGGATCTCCGGGACCGTTTCGCGGTACGGCGCGTCGGTGGTCCACGACGGACCGCGGACGAACGGGACCCCGTGGAGACGTAGGCTCCTCCCGAGCGAGGCGGTGAGCTCCCGGTCCGGGACGGCGAACGCGGCGGGCCGCGCGTAGTGGTAGGAGGTCCCCTCGTCACGCAGCGCCTTCGTGCAGACGACCATCGAACCCACGCGGATCTCGAGCTGGAGCGAGCCCGCGAGGCCAACGAGGAGGAACGACCGGGCCCCGAGGCCGGCCAGCTCCTCGACGACCATGCTGGCGAACGGAGCGCCCGGTCCTTGGACCTGGGCGACGCCGACCGAGCGCCCGAGCCGGTAGACCCCGGGCCGGGCCTCGTACCGCCCGCGGAACCGGCGGCGGAGGTAGTCGTTCCATCGGGCCCCGAAGACGAGGACCAGGTTGGGGGGAACGCGGGGCGGGCCGGTCCGCTCGCGGCGGGCCACGTACCCCCAGAAGTCCACCGCCGAGAACAGCGGGTCCCAGCGGTGTTTTCCGGGAAGGCGAGGGAACGGCATGCGCGGCGGAACCGCGCCCGGCCTCAAGTGCCTGACGCGAAGCGCGTGGTCCGCGAGGGGCGTCTCCCGGGCGGCCGCCCGGTTCGGTCGAGTGTCGCTACGCGGCGCTCCCGAGTGCGGCCAGCGCCTCCCGAACGGTCCGGAGCCCGAGGTCCGCGAGGTGACGCGCGGACGCGGCGTCCCTCGCCTCCGCCGACACGCGGAAGATCGGCTCGGTGCCGGACGGGCGGAGGAGGAGCCAGCCGTCGTCGCGACGGAGCTTCACCCCGTCCAGCGTCTCGACCTTCCCCCCGCCCTTGGCGAGCGCCTCGGCGACGTGGGCGAGCACCGCAGAACGCCATTCGACCGGACAGGCGACGGTCTCCTTGAGGAGGTGGAGGTGGGGGACCCCGCGGGCGAGCTCCGCGAGCGGCTGGCCGCGGCGCACGAGCAGGTCGAGCGTGGCGGCGAGGCACATCGCCCCGTCCCGCGCCAGTTGGAACGCCGGGAAGACGAGACCGCCGTTGTCCTCGCCGCCGAGGACCGCCCCGACCTCGCGCATCGCCCGGGTCACGGACGGCGAGCCGACGCGGGTGTAGAGGACCTTGCCGCCGAGGGGGCGGATCGCCTCCTCCACCGCGAGCGAGGTCGACACCGGTACGACGACCGTGCCTCCGCCGGCGCGCTCCACCGCGTCCCGGGCCAGCAGCGCGAGCATCGTCTCGCCGGGCACGTAGGCGCCGTCCGCGGTCACGAACACCGCCCGGTCCGCGTCCCCGTCGTGGGCGACGCCGAGCTCGGCCCCGACCGAGGGGACGAGCCGTCGAAGGTCGGCGACGGCCGCCTCGGTCGGCTCGCTGCGCCGGCCCGGGAACGTCCCGTCGACGTGGCCGTTGAGGGTCACCGTGCGGCACCCGAGCCGCTGGAGCAGTCTCGGGCTGGTCACCACGGAGGCGCCGTTCCCGCAGTCGAGGACGACGTGCAGGTGCCGCTGGACGATGCGGGGTCGATCGACGCGCTCCAGGATCCCACGGAGGTACCGCTCCGCCCCGAGGGCGTCGTGGTCGACCTCCCCGACGCGGTCGAACGGGACCGACGGGGCTTGGGCGGCGTCGAACGCGGCCTCGATCCGCTCCTCCGTCGCGCGGCTCGCCTCCAGGCCGTCGTCCGCGATGCACTTGAGACCGTTGAACTCCGGCGGGTTGTGGGAGGCCGTGACGATCACGGCGAACCCCGCGCCGAGCCGGGGGACGTTGTACTGGATCGCCGGGGTCGGCAGGAGGCCGACCTCGAGGACGCGGTGGCCGAGGACCGCGAGCGTCGCGCCAACGAGGCGCGCGAACGGGACGCTGGTCGTCCGGCCGTCCCAGCCGACGACGACCGGCCGGTCCGACGGAGCGACCGTCGCGATCGCCGAGGTGACCCGCGTCACGAAGGCGGGCGTCATCGTCTCGCCGACGACCTCGCGGATGCCGTTCGTGCCGAACAGTCGCGTCACGCGCTCGGCCGGCCCAACGCGTGGCCGCGATAAAGGCGGAGAGGGGGCCCCGCGGCGGGCGCCGTCGTCGGTCGTGGTCCGGGGGCTCCCCAAGGGTTTTGGCCGGCGTCCGGGCTGGGCGGGCGTGGCGCCCCCGCGATGGCTGGCCGACGAGATGCTCGGACGGTTGGCCCGCTACCTGCGGTTCGTCGGGTGCGACACCGTCTATGGGCGCGGGATGTCCGACGACGAGCTGCTCGCCACCGCGGCGAGGGAAGGCCGAATCCTCCTGACCCGGGACCGCCCACTCAGCCGGCGCGGCCGGCAGGCGTTCCTCATCGACAGTCCTGAGCTCGCCCGCCAGTGGCGCGCCGTCCGCGCGGCCTGGCCCGAGGTGCCGATCGCCCCGGCGTTCTCCCGATGCACCCGGTGCAACGGGGAGCTCGAGCCCGTCGTGCCCGAGGATCCGCGAGCCGCCAGCCTTCCACCAGGGGTTCGCGGACGTCGGACGGCCGTCTTCGCCTGCCGAAGCTGCGGGCACCTCTACTGGGAAGGCTCGCACACGGAGAGCGTTCGGCGGCGCCTGGCGGCGTGGGAGGGTCCCGCGGCGGAGCGATGATCCTCGGCATCGTGGAGACCTCAGGCGAGCACCCTGCGCTCGCTCGCCGGGAGGTGGAAGGGGCGGTGGCAGCGCTGGACGGCTCGGTGGCGGACGTTTCTCCCGTCCAGGGGCCCGGGATCGTGCCGGTGGAGGTGCCGGACCGGGAGCGCCTGGTCCAGATCGCCGCCCGACTCGCGCTCGCCCGTCGCGTCGCGGTCCCGGTCGACGGGGGCGCAGCGCCGGCGATGGCCGCCCGTCGCGAGGGGGCAACCGGCCGGCGGGCGGTGTTCCGAAGATGGGGCGCGCCGAGCGGCACGGCCGACCGTGACGTCGTCGAGCTCGGCCGTGCCTACGTCCAGGGTGGTGGGACGATCGACCTCGAGACGCCGGAAGTCCGCTACTGGCTGGTCGCCCCGGAACCCTCCCGGGTATTGCTCCTACGTGAGGTCGCGGAGGTCGACCGCGGCGCCTACGCGCGGCGGGCGATGCCCCGGCTGCCGTTCCACCGACCCGTCTCGCTCCCGCCGCGGTTGGGCCGGGCCGCGATGAACCTGGCCGCGGTCCGAACCGGCGATCTGGTCCTCGACCCGTTCCTCGGCACGGGCGCGCTCCTCGCCGAGGCGGGGCTTCTCGGAGCCCGCCTCTACGGGATCGACGCGGACCCGGCGATGGTGCGGGGGTCCCTGAGGAACCTCGCGCACCTGGGGGTGCGGGCCGAGCTCGTCGCTGAAGGTGATGCCCGCACCGTGGAACCGGAGGGGTTCCCGGCGACGTTCGACGCCATCGTGACCGACCCCCCGTACGGGCGCGCCTCCGCGAGCGTGGGCGCGGATCCCTCGACGCTCGTCGTTCAGGTTCTCGAGCGTTGGGAGGGTCGTCTCCGGCCCGGGGCGGCGATCGTGGTCCTAGCTCCCGGAGGTCCTCCGGCCCTCGGGAAGCGCTGGACAGAGGAGCTCCGCATCCCGGTGCGCGTCCACCGAAGCCTCACGCGGGAGTTCCGCCGGTACCGGCGGACCGGCACGCCGCCGCCGGGCTAGAAGGACACGGCCGGGTACGTCCATGACGCCGAACCGCCCGACGCCGGGGTGCAGAGCAGCTCCTGGGCGGACAGGTCGAAGACGACGACGAGAGCGCTCTCGTGGTCGGTGAACTCGGCGAGCGCGACGGTCGAGGCGCCCGCGTCGACGGTCAGGACCGCCCACGACGGCAGGCTCACCGAGGCCGTCCCGTTCACGGTGTACGTCCCGTCGGCGAGGGTGAGCGTCCAGCTGTCGTTCGCCGTCCAGGCGGCGAGGGCCGCCCCGGTAAGGTACGTCCCGGGCGTGGTCGAGACGTTGAGGACGCTGTAGGTGTAGAGAACGCCGTGCGGGACGGGGTCATTGTTGGTGATCGTGGCGTTCAGGTCCGCGGCGACCCCCGTACCCCCAGGGGGCGGCAGCACGGCGGGGGAACTCCCCTGGACCGCGATCAGCCCGGAGGGGACGGAGAGCGGGACCACGACGAACCCGCAGACGAGGATGGCGATCGCGACGGCCCCGACGGCGATCCGCTTGCGGTCGAGCGGCGTCGTGTCGTTGAGCGGCGGGGGATGTCGGAGCCCGAGCACGAAGACGAGAACGGCGAACAGCAGCCAACCGACGTACAGGAACCCGAGGCCGAACAGGATCGCCGCGGCCCCGTAGCTGACGAAGCGGGCGCGCTCGCCGGCGAGGGCGCGGAAGACGTGGCCGCCGTCCAGGGTCCCGGCCGGCAGGAGGTTGATCGCCGTGATCAGGACGCCGACCCAGCCCGCGAGCGCGAGCGGGTTCAGCGCGATGATCGACTTCGGGAAGAAGGCGGCGAGCAGCTCCCAGAACAAGGAGGGGCCGAGCAGGAGGTTGCCGTAGCTCTGGCCCAGGATCGACGGGCCACAGTACGTCACCGGGACCGACGGGGCGTGGACGGAGAGCGAGAGGCCGGCGAGGGCGATCGGGATCGACATGGCGAAGCCGGCGATCGGACCCGCCACACCGACATCGAACAGGCTCTTGCGGTCCGGGAACGGCTCGCGCATCGAGACGAACGCCCCGAAGGTGCCCAGGACGTACGGGGGCGGGATCGGGATGAAGTACGGGAGCGAGGCGTCCAGGTGCCGCCGCCGGGCGACCACGTAGTGCGCCGTCTCGTGGACGCCGAGGATCGCCAGCAGCGGCGCGGCGAAGTACAGCGCCCCGTAGGCGACCTCCGTCGGACCGGGGAACGG
>JASIDM010000098.1 GCA_030044695.1 Thermoplasmata archaeon | reverse complement strand
GCTCGCCCGCGCGGCGATGCAGCGGCCGACGCTCGCGGCCGGGCGCTCGGCGACGTACGGCCTCCCGCCGACGGCCGCCGGGGCCCCCGCGGTCGACGGCTGGCTCGGCAGCGTCCACGCCCGCGACTACGTCGCCGTCCAGGCGTTCCTGGCCCCGGGCGCCGCCACGGACGCGGGGCTCGCCCGGATCGCCTCCGCGCTGCGGCGACGCCTGGGCGTGGTCGTCACGACCGGCTACGGCCCGCGTTTCCTGCACTCGACGGGACAGCTCCACAAGGGGGGACCTCCGACCGGAGCGTTCCTGCAGATCGTCGACGAACCCACGTCCGACCTCGCCGTGCCCGAGCTCGGGCTCGGCTTCCGGGCGATCGTCCGCGCTCAGGCCGTCGGGGACCGGGGCGCGCTGGAGGAGAAGCGGCGCCGGCTGCTCGTGATCAACGTCGGAGCCTGGAGCGCCGACGGGCTCGCCGCGCTAGCGTCCCTCCTGGACGGGAACTTCCCGACCGCCGCCGGCGTTGGGTGACCTCATAACGGACGGACCTCTAGGTCGACCGCCTGCCATCGAACGGCCTCCGCGAGCCCTGCGACGGGCCCTGCCGGTCGCTCCGGCCTAGCCGGGGGCGGCGTCGGGGACCGCGGGGCCACCGTGGCTCGCGCGGGGCAGGCGGGAAGCACGGGTATGGAGCTCGGGATCGTGGGCCTGGGGCGGATGGGCGGCGGGATGGCGGCCCGCTTGGCGAAGGGGGGGCATCGGGTCGTCGGGTTCGCGCGCACCCCGGCGGCCGTCGCCGCCGCGGTGGCCGATGGTGCCGTCGGGGCGAGCTCGCTCGCCGACCTCGTGGCGAAGCTCCGCCCACCCCGCGCGGTCTGGCTCATGGTGCCCGCCGGAGATCCGACCGAGCAGTACGTCCAGGAATTGAGCGGCCTGCTCCAGCGAGGGGATACCCTGATCGACGGCGGCAACTCCAACTTCCAGGACTCGATGCGTCGGGCGGCGAAGGTAGGGACGCTGGGGATCGACTACCTGGACGCCGGCGTCAGCGGAGGGATCTGGGGGCGGACCGAGGGCTACTGCCTGATGGTCGGCGGGGACGAGGCGGCGTGCCGCCGGCTCGAGCCGGCGTTCCGGTCCCTCGCGCCGAGCCCGACCGCCGGCTGGGGGCGCGTGGGGGGCAGCGGGGCGGGCCACTACGTCAAGATGGTCCACAACGGGATCGAGTACGGCCTCATGGAGGCGTACGCCGAGGGGTTCGATATCCTCCGCGCGAAACCGGACTGGAAGCTCGACCTCGCCCAGATCGCCACGATCTGGCGCTCCGGCAGCGTCGTGCGCTCGTGGCTCCTCGACCTCACGGCGGAGATCCTTGAGGACGGCCCGGCGCTCGAGCAGATCGCGCCGTACGTCCGCGACTCGGGCGAGGGGCGGTGGACGGTCGCGGAGTCGATCGCCCTGGACGTGCCGGCGCCGGTGATCATGCTCGCCCTGGAGCGGCGGCTCCGCTCGCGGCAGGCGGACCCGTTCGCCGAGCGGCTCCTCGCGGCAATGCGGCAGAAGTTCGGCGGACACGCGGTCGGGCCGGGGTGAGCGGTTGGCTCCTCCGCGCGTCGACCGGCACCTGTTCGTGGTCTTCGGCGCGACCGGCGACCTCATGCGTCGCAAGCTGTTGCCGGCGCTGTACGAGGTCTCCGCCGCGCTCGGCGGAGGCGCCCCGCCGTTCCGGATCCTCGGCTGCGCCCGGGCGCCCCTGGACGACACCGCCTTCCAGCGCGAGGCCACCGCGTCGCTGGTCGCCGCGGGCGTGGCGCGGGCGCCGGCGGCCCGACGCTGGGCGCGGAAGTTCCTGCGGTACGCCTCGCTCGGGGCGGGCGGGCCGGACGACTACGCCGCCCTGCGCCGTCGCATCGAGCAGGTGGAGGCCGTCGACCGGCTCCCGGGCCACCGGATCTTCTACCTCGCCCTCCCCTCGGAGGCGATCCCCGACGTGGTCGGACGCCTCGGCTCCGCCGGGCTCGCCCGGGGGCCCGGCTGGAGCCGCCTCGTCATCGAGAAGCCGTTCGGGACCGATCTCGCCTCGGCGGAGGCCCTGAACGCCGAGCTCCATCGGGAGTTCCCGGAGGGGTCGATCTACCGCATCGACCACTACCTCGGCAAGGAGACGGTCCAGAATCTCCTGGTGTTCCGGTTCGCCAACATGCTGTTCGAGTCGGTGTGGAACCGCGATCGGATCTCCCACGTGGAGATCACCGTCGCCGAGAGCCTCGGCGTCGAGGATCGGGCGAGCTACTACGACGGCGCCGGCGCGCTGCGCGACATGCTGCAGAGCCACCTCACCCAGCTGCTCTCGCTCGCGGCCATGGAGGTCCCCTCGAGCCTCGAGGCCGACGCCGTGCGCAACGAGAAGGTGAAGGTCCTGGAGTCGATCGAGCCGCTGCGCCCCGACGATGTCGTCCGGGGCCAGTACGGCGCCGGTCGGCTCGGCACGGCCCGCCTCGCGCCGTACCGACGCGAGGCCGGGATCCCCCGCGGCTCGACGACCGAGACGTACGTCGCGGTGCGGCTGCGGCTCAACAGCTGGCGCTGGCAGGGCGTGCCGTTCTTCCTGCGGACCGGTAAGCGCCTCCCCGAGAAGCGCACCGAGATCGTCGTCCACTTCCGGCGCCCCCCGGTGTGGTTCTTCCCCGGCTCCGCGCCGGGGGAGATCTCGGCGAACACCCTGCGGATCACCCTGCAGCCGGACGAGGGGTTCGAGCTCGCCTTCGAGATCAAGCGCCCCGGCCACGCCATCGTGCTCGAGACCCACCGCCTGCACTTCCTCTACGCCGAGGCGTTCGGCCCGCTCGCGGACGCCTACCAGACCCTGCTCATCGACCTCATGCGCGGCGACGCGACGCTCTTCGTGCGGGGCGACGAGGTGGAGGCGGCTTGGCGGGTCTACGCCCCGGTCCTCCAACGGCCGCCGCCACTCCACCGCTATCCGGCCGGCACGTGGGGGCCGCGCGACGCCGATCGACTCCCGGTGGAGCTCGGGCACGCCTGGTCGGACGCGTGACCCCCACGGTCCGGGTCCTGGACGACGCGGAGACGGCGGCGACCGCGGCCGCCGAGCGGCTGCGCGAGCTCGCGCGCGTTGCCCTCCAGCGCCGGTCGAGGTTCACCCTCGCGGTCTCC
>JASIDM010000097.1 GCA_030044695.1 Thermoplasmata archaeon | reverse complement strand
GGGCGGTCTACGACCTCGTGTCGGCGCGACGCTACGCCGGCGCCGACTGGTCGTTCGTCGGCGGCAAGCTCGCCAAGAGGACGCTCGGCGATGGCCGCAAGGAGTTCGAAGCGGCGTTCGCCCAGGGAGGCCGGGGCCGCGACGTCCTGAGCTACTTCTCGATCGGGCTCAACCCCGAGGGGAAGGCCGCCGCCCCTGCCGAGGACACCGAGGAGGGCGCCGTGCTGATCAGCATTGGGAACAACACGTTCGCCGGCGGCTCCAACACGGCCAAGATGCGGGGCTTCGGGATGATCGCCGGGGCCGACATCGACGTCGACGGCCGGCGCCTCGTCTCCGGCGGTCGGATTCTGTAGACCCTCGATCTCGGCGATCGACGTCACGGACGAGCCCTGTTCCGTGATCCAGCGCCGCCACCGCCGGCGGTGAGCTAGGCTACCCTAGCACGCAGGCGCGTCGCTCCGCTTCGCGCAATGAGCCGCGGGGCCGATCGCCCGAGGAGTCTCCGAACGTCTCGATCGTTGGCAACAAGGGCGTTGTCGGCCCTCCAGCGGCAAGGTGCCGGACGATGGGCTCGTCCGCCAGCTTCCGATCGTCGGCCGCGATCGCGCGGGCCCAGCCTCCCACACCCCCTACGCGCCGGGCGATCGGAGGGTCTCACGCCCGCGGGTGCGGTTTTCGAACGACCCGGGCATCCTCGACACTCGCGTTGGAGGCCGGACCCGCCACCTTATCTCTCGAGGGAGGCGACGCTCCGTTGTTAAACATCGGCTAAGAATCCTTTAATAGATGTTCAATTCTCGTTAAACGAAGTGCCCGGAGCGCGAGAACCCAGCCCGCGCCGATTCCTCGGCGTTCGACTGACGCCCGAGGAAGAGGAGCGGCTCGAGCGGTACCGGGCGGACCGAGGACTGACGAGCCGTTCCGACGCCGTGCGGAGCCTCTTGCGCGAGGCCGGTGTCGATCGTTCCGGCACGGTGGAGATCCCCGTGACCCGGCGACGCGAGCTCGAGGTCCTCGTCGAAGACGGTTACTTCACGTCGGTCGCCAGCGCCGTGGAGCACGCCCTCGAGGTCGAGCTCCTGGAGCTCGTCGCGAACCACCGCGACGGGCTCGAGGAGCTTCGGCGCCGGGCACGCGAGCTGCGCGAACGAGGGGACGGACGACGCCGTGCGGATCGGGAGGGTCGGGAGCTCCTCCGGCGCTAGCTCCCGGGGTCGACGAGGGGTTGCACCATGGATACGATGGGGATCGGATGGAGCGAGCGGAGCGGGTTCATCTGCCGACTGTGCCGTCAGGACGCCAAGCATAATGAGGTGCTACACATCTCATTCTGCCCTGTCCACGGATTGAGCTCTCCCTTGGACGAGCTCCCCGGGCGGCCGGAGGCGAGAGCATCCCGCGTCTCTACACTCGCACGGGCGACCGCGGAACGACCGCTCTCGCCGGTGGGGCGCGCGTAGCGAAGGACTCGGCCCGGCTCCGCGCCTACGGGGCGTACGACGAGCTCGGCTCCTGGCTGGGGCTCACCCTCGGCTGGATCCCGGAGTCCTTGCCGGAGGTCCGCGAGGTCGTGCGCCGTCTCGGCCACGAGCTGTTCGTCGTGCAGGCCGAGTTGGCCCGCGCTCCGAACTCGACGCGGCCGAGCCCGGCGATCGCGGCGCGCCACGTCGAGCGGCTGGAGCGCGAGATCGACAAGTTCGACGCGCTCCACCCGCCGCTGACGAGCTTCGTGCTCCCCGGGGGCGCGACCGCCGGGGCGGCCCTGCACGTCGCGCGGACGATCTCCCGGCGCGCCGAGCGCGAGCTCGTCACCCTCCACGGTCAGGAACCGGTCGATCCCCAGCTCCTGGCCTGGGCGAACCGCCTCTCCGACCTCCTGTTCGCCCTGGCCCTCGCGACGAACCATGCCCTCGGCGTCGCCGAGGTCCCTCCCGACTACGCCGTCTAGGACCGTCCGGCGGGCCGATGGAGATCGGGGTCGTCGGCAAGCCGAACGTCGGCAAATCGACGTTCTTCAACGCCCTGACGCTGCTCGACGTGCCGATGGCCCCGTACCCGTTCACGACGATCGAACCGAACCGCGGGGTCGCCGCGGTCCGGGTCCCGTGCCCGCACGGGGAGAAGGGCGTCGCCTGCACGCCCGGGAACGCGAAATGCGTCGACGGCATCCGGTGGGTGCCGGTCCAGCTCGTCGACGTTCCCGGGCTCGTTCCGGGCGCCTCCTCCGGAAAGGGATTGGGGCACAAGTTCCTGGACGACCTCCGGGCGGCCGACGGTTTCCTGCAGGTCGTCGACCTGAGCGGGGCGACCGACGCCGAAGGTCGGGCGGTAGCTCCGCACTCCTCGGATCCGGCGGACGAGGTGACCTGGCTCGAGGAGGAGCTCGTCGCCTGGATCGCGGAGATCCTGGGCCGGGGGTTCGATCGTGACGCCCGGGGAGCCGAACTGGACGGTCGGAAGATCGAGGAGCTGCTCGAGGGGCGCCTGACGGGCCTCTCCATCCCGCCGCCGGCGATCGGCGCGGCCCTGCGGGCGAGCGCGGTCGACCTCGGCCACCCGAGCCGGTGGAGCGAGGAGGATCGGCGGCGCCTCGCCACGGAGCTCCTGCGGGCGGCGAAGCCACGGCTCGTCGCCGCCAACAAGTGCGACCGGGCTCGCCCCGAGGACGCGACGGCGCTGGGCGGACGGCTCGGCGACGTCCCCGTCGTCGCGACGGCCGCGGACGCGGAACTGACCTTGCGGCGGGCGGCCCGGGCCGGACTCGTCAGCTACCGGCCGGGGGATCCCTCGTTCCGCCCGACACCGGGGGCGTCGTTCAGCCCGGCGCAGGCGTCGGCGCTGGACGGGCTTCGCAAGCTCCTGGAAGTCTGGGGGTCGACCGGCGTCCAGCCGGCGCTCGAGGCGATGGTCTTCGGGCGGCTCCGTCGCGTCGTCGTCTTCCCGGTCGAGGACGAGCAGCACTGGACCGATTCGAAGGGACGGGTCCTGCCGGACGCGTTCCTCGTGCCCGCGGGCACGCCGGTCCGCGCGGTCGCCTACCGGGTCCACACCGACCTCGGCGAGAAGTTCGTGCGGGCGATCGACGGGCGCACCCACCGCGCGCTCGCCGCCGATCATCCGGTCGAGGCCGGAGCGGTCCTGCGGTTCGTGGCCCGCCGATAGCTCGCCGACTCCCGCCGCCGACCCGGGCCGGACCTGGCGGCCGCCGTCGGTTCGGCGGAACGCCGGCGCCCGCCAGCCCCGGGCGATCCGCCGTGGATGGACGTCGTCGACGACAGGGGGCGCGAGCTCGCCAGGCTGGGCTACGGGAGGGAGGCAGGGTCGACGAGCTCGACGCCCGGCGAGGGCCGCACCGGGAACGGCACGGCGCCGGCCCTGGCGAGGCGTCGGACCAGCTCCGCCTCGCGACCCGGCCGGGGCAGCGCGACGATCGACCCGCCGCAGCCGGCTCCGGTGACCTTCGCCCCCTCGCAGACCGGGGCCGCCGCGTCGAGCAGGGCTTCGGCCCGGGGGTGGGAGACGCCGACCTCCCGCAGCAGCTCCTGGTTGCGCCCGAGAGCTTGGCCGACCGCGGGCCGATCGCCCGCGGCGACGGCCGCGATCCCGTGCCGCGCGACCTCGGTGAACTCGCCGAGGAGCCGGTCGCCGTCGGCCCGGGCCAAGCGCGCGCTCACCGCGCGGACGGCGTCCGCGGTCGAGCGCGGGATGCCGGTGTACGCCACCACCCAGACCCAGCCGGGATCCGGGGCCCGGCGCACTTCCCAGGACTCGGCGCCGTGGCGGGCGGTCCAGAGCGGACGACCGCCGTGCTCGCCCGCGTTGAGCGTGACGTAGCCCCCGGCGACGCTCGCCGAGGTGTCGCCGGGGCTCCCGACCCCCTGGGCCGACCGCTCGACGGCGAAGCATCGCTGGGCCAGGGCGGCCCGGTCGCAGCCTCCGTCGGCCGCGGCGAACGCCGCGGCGAGCGCGGCGACGAACGCCGCCGACGAGCCGAGCCCGGCGGCCCGGGGGATGCGGCTCACCGAGCGGACGTCGACCTCGCCGAGCCGGAGCCCGACCAGCGCCTCGCGAAAGTACGGGTTGGCCGACGGGCCCGGCGGGTCGGCGTTCAGGCGCGTCCGACCGGAGGCGCGCACGACGACCTGCGTGTGGAGGTCGATCGCGACGAGCAGCTCCGGGGCCCCTCGGACGACGGCGTGCTCGCCGAAGAGGATGCACTTCGCCGGGGCTCGGGCCGACGCCGGGAGCGCGCGCCCCGGTATCGCGCCGGGCTCGCTCACCGGGCCTCCTCGCGGGCCACGACCGACTTGCCTCGGGCACGGGGACGGATCCGCAGCCGGGCGCCGTCGAACGCGGAGGCCGGCACCGGTCCGAGCAGCTCGCGCAACGCGACGGCGACCGCGGCGACCTCGCTGTGGGGCTGGTCGCCGACCGCGAGGTTGTACGTCGCCTCGCCGTACAGCCGAGCCGGGACCTTGGCGCCGCCGACGACCAGCAGCACCTCCGAGGCGCGGCGAAGGCGAGGGACGTACCGCTCGAACGGCAGGCCGTACATCGTCAGGTGGACGACCGGGCCGCGCGCCGCCCGGACCACGGCCGTCCAGCTCGGGGCCCCGACGACCTCGAACCGTCCTCCCCAGCGCTCGGCGACCTGGCGGACGGTCCGCTCCACCCCGGGGTCCGGCGGATGCAGGACGAGCCGGCGCGCGCCGAAGGCGCGGGCGACGAGCGCGACGTGGGTGGAGAGGCGCGGGTCGCGCCCGGGACGGTGGCCGACGCGCAGGACTTCGACGGTCGGGCCCGTCCGCGGGCTACGCCTCGCCGCGGAACCGCTCGATCCGGTGCCCACGGTACTCCAGCTTCTCCGAGCGCTTGACGAGCGCCTTCAGCCGCGTCGGCGACATCTTGAGCTCCTCGGCGACGTCGGAGAAGAACCGGCCCTCCGGGCCGACGGCGGCGAGGATCCTCGCCTCGAGCCGCTCGTACTCCTTGGGCGGCATCGTCGCGATGGCGAGGACCTCGCTCATCTCGGCGAGCGGGCTCGTCGTGTTGATGTTGATCGTCGAGTAGTAGAAGTGGTAGCTCTTGTCCGGCACGCGCCGGCCCTCGCGCGCGACCCACCGCGTGTCGATCAGGCGCAGCTTCTCGAAGAAGGCGAGCGCCTTCTTGCCCTCGTCGCCGAACTCGCGCTCGATGTCCTCGAGGGTGAGCCACTCCTCCCCGAGCCGCTGGACGACCTTGAGGCGGAGCGGCGAGCCGACGGCCCGCAGGATCGGGACGAGGTCGCTCACGTCGTTGACGACCTTGATCCGATGGATCGCCGCCGCCACGGTCGCTACGCCCTCCCGGGGTCGGCCCGGACGCTCGCCAGCAGGCGGCGGCGGTAGGCCCCGTAGCGGTCCGTGGCGTCGAAGCGGGCCGGATGCGGGGTGCGCGTGGGCCCGCCGCAGCCGGGGCAGAGCTCCTTCAGCGTGTAGCGGTCGCAGGCGCGGCAGACGCGGAGCAGCGACTCCGTCATGCGCGCAGGAAGCTCCCCTCGCCGCCGGAGGACTTGATCGAGCGCAGCGCCGCCTCCGTCGCCTTCTTCAGGGTCTCCTCGGCCTGCTTGTACTGGCCGGCCTGGATGCGGAGCCGGTACCGCGGCGCGCCGACGTACTGCACCTCGACGGCCTGGGGGTCGACCTGCTCGGCGGCGAGGAGCGCCGCCTTCACGTGCTCGGCCCCGTCGGCCTGGAGGTCCTTGATCTCGAGGGTCCCGAGGATCGTGACGTGCGGGGGGACGATGTTCTCCCGCGCGACCTTGAGGAACGCCGCGACCCAGCCGGTCCGGTCGTTCTCCTTCTGGAACTGCTTCGGGTCGGCCGAGGCGAGCTCGAACGCCGCGAACAGCGAGCCGTACCGTTCGATGAGCGTCGGGCCGAACAGATCGACGGCCTGCTCCGTCGGCTTGCCGAGCACGGTGGCGACCTGGGCGGCGAGGCGCAGGGCGCGCTGCTCGTTCTTCCAGGCCTGGATCTTCTCCCGCCGCTGGTGGTCGTTGATCCGCTTCAGGGAGAGGTCGATCTGGCCCTTCTGCGGGTCGATGCGCAGCACCCGCGCGACGATCTTCTGGCCCTCGCGGACGTGGTCGCGAATGTACTTGACCCACCCCGCGGCGACCTCGGAGAGATGGATGAACGCCTCGCGCTTGGCGTACTCGTCGAGGGTGACGAAGGCGCCGAAGTTGCGGATCGAGGTGACGGTGCCGATGACCAGCTCGCCTTCCTCGGGGTACTCGGCTCGCAGGGGCATCCGAACGACCGGTCCCTTCCGCTAGCTCCCCAGGGTGCGCACGAGCTCACCGCGGAGCTTCGCCTGGCCGCCGGTCGGCGTCGCGACCGTCGCCCCGCAGACCGAGCAGCTGACGGCCGTCGCGGGTCGGCTGAAGACCGTCTGCTCCGTCGAGCAGTCCGGGCACTTGACGACCCAGAACGGCGAGGCGGCGCGCATCAGTTCCTCCGTCCCCCCTAGTGCTTCTCGACGAGCTCCAGGGAGCTCGCCCGCCAGCTCGCCGGCTGGACGGTGTAGCGGCACTTCTTGCAGCGGAACTTGAGGTAGACGCGACGGACCGCCTTGGCTCGCCCCTCGGGCTTGGGCCGGGGGAAGCCGCCGTAGCCGCGGGTCGCGCGGCGGAACCGGCGCTGCCCCCAGCGGAGCTCCGAGGCGGTGCGCTTCTTGCCCTTCTCGACGTCGTGCTCGGTGTGGGCCTTGCACTTCGGGCAGTACGTCGAGACGACCTTAGGATAGTGCATCGGTCGGCCGCGAGGGGCGTCTCCTATATACGGGTTCGCCGGGCCCCGGACGTCGGGCTCGGCGCGACGGTGCCGGCGAGGAACCGGCGGCCTCGACCGGCGGGCCTCGTCCAAAGCATCAAATAGGTAGGCCTGCTCGGCGCGCCACGTTCTCACTTCGAGGCCGTCGATGCCGGACCGTCCTTCCACTGAGGTCGTCGCCGAGGTCCTGGAGAAGGCCCCGGCCCGCAAGTTCCCCGAGACCGTCGAGCTCGCGGTCAACCTGAAGGACCTCGACCTCTCCGTCCCGAAGAACCGCATCGAGGAGGAGGTCCCCCTCCCGCACGGCCGCGGCCGCCCCGTGAAGGTCGCCGTCATCGGCTCGCCCGAGCTGCTGCAGAAGGTCCGCGGGGTCGCCGACGTGGCGATCACCGGCCAGGAGCTGGACGAGTTCGCCAAGGGCGCCCGCAAGGCCGTCGACGGGATCGATTTCTTCCTCGCGGAGGCGCCGCTGATGCCGACGATCGGCCGGCGGCTCGGCGTCGTCCTCGGGCCCCGGGGCAAGATGCCCCGGCCGGTCGCTCCGGGCTCGGACCCGACGAACCTGATCCGCGCCCTGCAGCGCTCCGTGAGGATCCGCTCCAAGGGCAACCGCACCTTCCACGCGCCGGTCGGCACGCGCGCGATGCCGGCCGACGAGATCGCCCGCAACGTCGACGCCGTGCTCGCGCGGATCACGGGCAAGCTCGAGCGCGGCCGCTCGAACATCGAGTCCGTCTACGTCAAGACGACGATGGGCCCGGCCGTGCGGCTCTGGTAGGGGGAGCGCGCGATGCCCGGCCGAGGAGCGGTCCGTCCGGAGAAGGTCGCCCGGGTCGGGGCGCTCACCGAGAGCGTGCTCGCCCACCCCGTGACGGCGCTGGTCGGCGTCCGGGGCGTGCCGGCGTCCGCGCTGCAGTCGATGCGCCGCGAGCTCCGCGGCCGGGGCCATCCGATCGTCGTCGCCCCGAACAGCGCCCTGCGCCACGCCCTCGCGGGCGCCGCGAAGCAGCGCCCGGCGCTCGGCCCGCTCCTGGAGCGGCTCGACGACCAGACGGCGCTCCTCACGGCGGAAGGGAACCCGTTCGCCATCTTCGACGAGTTCGCGAGGACCCGCTCGCCGACGCCCGCGCGCGGCGGCGAGGTGGCGCCGCACGACATCCTCGTGCCGGCCGGGACGACGAGCTTCAAGCCCGGGCCGATCGTCGGCGAACTCCAGCACGCCGGCTTCCCCGCGGCGATCGAGAAGGGGAAGGTCGTCCTCAAGAAGGACACGACGATCGTGCGCGCCGGCCAGACGATCTCGCGCGAGGTCGCCGGCCTGCTCACCCGGCTGGACGTCCGCCCGCTCGAGGTCGGGCTCGCGGTCCGGGGCCTCGTCGACGGGACGACGTTCTACCCCCCCGAGGTGCTCGCCGTCGACCTCGAGGCGCAGCGCCAGCAGATCGGCCGGGCCGCGCGGCAGGCGCTCGGCGTCGCCGTCGAGCTCGCCTACCTCACCCCGGCGAGCCTCCCGCTCCTGGTCCAGCGCGCCCACCGACGGGCGCTGGGCGTCGCCGT
>JASIDM010000096.1 GCA_030044695.1 Thermoplasmata archaeon | reverse complement strand
CCCGACGAGGGGCTGCTCGTCGGCAGCGCCGCCGGCTTCCTGTTCCACGTGGCGAGCGAGGCGGTCGGCTCGACGTTCAGCCGCCCGCGGCCGTTCCGGGTCAACGCTGGGGCTCCCCACTCCTACGTCCTCTTGGCCGACGGCACCACCCGCTACCTCAGCGAACTCGAGGCGAACGACCGGGTGCTCGCCGTCCGGCCCACCGGCCCGGCACGGTCGGTCCGGGTCGGGCGGCTGAAGCTGGAGCGCCGACCGCTCGTCGTCGTCCGGGCCGACGACGCCGGGACCGCCCGCACCGTCTTCCTTCAGGAGGCCGAGACGGTCCGGCTCAGCTCCGAGCAGGGGCGCGTGGCGACCACGGAGCTAGGGCCCGGGGCGCGCGTGCGCGGCGTCCGGCTCCCCCCGGCGCGGCACCTCGGAGCGGCCGTCGAGGAGACCGTGGAGGAGCGGTGACCGCGCGCCGGCCGACGATCGTGGTCAGCCTCCCGGCCCGCTCGGCGACGGAGGCGAGGATCCAGGTCGCCGAGGCCGCGCGAGCCGGCGCGGACTGCGCCGAGCTCCGGTTCGACCGGTGGTCCCGGGAGGAGCTGGCCCGCGTCGAGTCCCTCTTCCCCTCACCGCTGCCGCTCGTCGCCACGTACCGCTCTCGCGAGGAGGGCGGCGAGGGGGAGAGCGCGCTGGGCGGCCGCCGGGCCGTGCTGCTCGACCTCGCGCGATGGCCGTTCCGGTGGATCGACCTCGAGCTGGCCCGCGACCTCGAACTGCTCCCCGAGTTGCCGCCGCCGGAGCGCGTCGGCCGGATCGTCTCGTGCCACCTGGCCCGCCCCCAACGGGGCTCGTGGAGCACCCGCCTCGGCGAGCTCGAAGGGGTCGACGGCGTCGGCAAGCTCGTCGTCGCCTCGACGGTGGGAGAGGCCCTGCGGGAGCTCCTCCCCGAGGTGGGCCGGCTCGACGGCGAGACCGTCCTGCTGACCACGGGCCCTTCGGGGCCGCTGTTCCGCGCGTGGGCCCGTCGGCTCGGATTCCCGCTCGTCTACGCCGCGCTCCCCAGCTCCGCGGGGGTCGAAGCCGTCGAGCCCAGCCAGATCGCCGTGGATCGGCTCCTCCCGTACCTCGACGCCGAGGAGCCTCCGCCGCTGTTCGCCGTCTGCGGGCGTCCGGTCGCCCATTCCCGCAGCCCCGCGTTGCACGCGGCGTGGATGCGGGACGACCAGCGGCGTGGGCTCTACCTGGCGCTCGAGTTCGCCGACGACCGGGAGTTCCTGGACGCCCTCGAGCCTCTGGCCGAGGGGGGATTCCGAGGGCTGAACGTCACCCATCCGTTCAAGACCGTGGCCGCCGAGGCGGCCACCGACGCCGGGCCCGGCGTACGGGCGTGCGGGGCGGCGAACTGCCTCACCTTCGACGGCGGCCAGGTCCGCGGCGAGAACACCGACCTGCTCGCCGTCCTGCGGCGGCTCCAGGAGCTTCGGACGTCGCGCCGGTGGGACGGTCGCACCCTCACGATCGTGGGGGCGGGAGGCGCCGCCCGGGCGACGGTCGCCGCCGCGCGGGAGCTCGGCGGCCGGGCGATGGTCGTCGCCCGACGACCCGAACGCCTTCAGGAGCTCGCGCGGCAGTTCCCCGACACCGTCGTTCCGTTCGATCCCGGGACGGCGGCCTCGCTGGTGGTTCACGCCACGGACGTCGGCCGGGCCGTCGGGACGGCCCTCGAGCCGCCGCTCGAGCCGTGCCTCGGCCGCGACGCCTACCTCCTCGACTGGGTCTACGCCGCGGCGTCGCCGAGCGTGCGGCTCGCCGCCGAACGGGCCGGCGCGACGTACGAGGACGGCTGGCGTCTGCTCGTCTACCAGGCCGCCGCGAGCTACGAGATCTGGTGGGGGCAGCCACCGCCCGACGCCTCGATCGAGCGGGCCCTTGCGGAGGGAACGTGCGCGGCGTAGCGGAAGCGCGGGCCGCGATCAGCGTGGTGAACGCCCTGC
Organism: Thermoplasmata archaeon; assembly: GCA_030044695.1. GTDB lineage: Archaea > Thermoplasmatota > Thermoplasmata > Lutacidiplasmatales > UBA184 > Lutacidiplasma. Next base: position 2,888 of record JASIDM010000096.1, on the reverse strand, counting down.
CGCTCGGCATCGGGGCGGCCGTCGGGATCGCCTGGCCGGCCCGAGCGATCGTCCGGACCGGGAGCGTTCGGGGGGACGGTCTCTCCGTGCGCCCGCGACGCGCCCGTACCGCGCTGGTCAGCTCGGCCGCGGCGACCGCCTGGGGACGGTACGGCCGCGGTCGCCCCGCGGGCCTCGACGTGACGGTACGGTCCACCATCCCCGTGTCGCGGGGCCTCAAGAGCTCCAGCGCGGTCGGCTCGGCCGTCGTGCTCGCGGCCGCTCGCGCCTGCGGCCGGGAACCCTCGGCGCCCGAGATCGGCCGGCTCTGCGCCGAGGTCGGCCGCGCGGTCGGCGTGAGCGCCACCGGGGCGTTCGATGATGCCCTCGCCGGCCTCGTGCCGTACGGCGTGGTCACAGACAACCGCCGGGACGTTGCGATCGGCCGCCTCCGATTCGAGCCGAACCTCGGGGTGGCGCTCTGGATCCCCGGCGCCCGACATCCCCCCGCTCCGCGCCTCCGCCAGCGATTCCGCCGGGACGCTCGGCTCGCCAGGACCGCCGTGGACGAGGCGCTCGCCGGCCACTGGCCGGCCGCCATGGCCGCGAACTCGACGCTGGTCGAGCGGGCGATGGGGCTCCACTATGCCCGGCTCCACGCGACGGCGCATCGGGAGGGGGCCGTCGCCTCCGGGGTCACCGGACTCGGACCGACGTTCGCGGCGGTCGCGCCGATAGGGCGCCTCGCCAGGATCCTCCGGGCCTTCCCGAGGGCCGGGCGCCGACGGGCGGTTCGCTTGGGCCCCTGCCTTCCGCCGGGGAGCGGGGACCGATGACCGTCGCACGGATCGCCCCGGGCCCGGTCGACGGCGCGGTCGAGGCGCCGCCGTCCAAGAGCTACACCCATCGCCTGCTGCTGGCCGCCCACCTGAGCGGACGGACCGGTCGGCTCGTACGGCCGCTGGTCAGCGCCGACACGCTGCGAACCGCCCGAGCGCTCCGGGCCCTCGGCTCGGAGGTACAGCTGGGGCCGGCGAGATGGACGGTCGGCTCCGCGCCGGGGCGATCGTCCGGTCGCGCGGCGACGATCCGTTGCGGAGAGTCCGGAACCACGCTGCGCCTGCTGAGCGCGGCCGCGGCGCTGCGGTCCCACCGGGTCCGCTTCGTCGGAGAGGGCCGGCTGCCGCGTCGACCGATGCGCCCGCTCTTCGGGGCGCTCCGCACCCTCGGCGCCCGCATCGCCCTGGACCGGCCTGGCTACGCCCTGCCGTTCGAGCTCCAGGGACCGATCCACGGTGGCGAGCTTCGCCTCCCGGTCGACGAGAGCTCGCAGTTCACCTCCGCGCTGCTGTTCGCCCTGCCTACCGTCCGGCCGGGGTCGCGGATCCGGGCGATCGGGACCCCTGTCTCGGAGCCGTACGTCCGGGCGAGCCTCGAGGTGATCCGTCGGCACGGCGTGAGCGTCTCGGTCACCCAGGGCGGCTTCAGGATCCCCGGGGGCCAGCGGTTCGGGCCGGTCGATGCCACCGTCCCCGGCGATGCCTCTTCGGCAGCCTACGTCTGGGCCGCCGCGGCGTTGACCGGCGGCTCCGTGAGCGTCCGCGGGATCCCGCCGGGCTGGCCCCAGGCGGACCTCGCGATCCTCCCGCTCCTGCGTCGGTACGGGGCGACCGTCACGCGCCGCGGCGAGGCGATCTCGGTGCGGGGGGGACGCCGGCGGCCGTTCCGCGTCGTCCTCACCGACGCGCCGGATCTCTACCCCCTGGCCGGGGTCCTCGCGGCCGCGGCACCGGGACGGAGCCTCCTGATCGGGGCCGACCACGTCGTCGCGAAGGAGTCGAACCGTCGGCTCGAGACGGTCCGCCTCGTCCGGTCGCTGGGGGCCAAGGTCTCCGTCGCCGGCGGGGGACTGGCGATCGACGGGACCGACCGACCCCGCCGGTTCCGACTCGGGAAGGCGCTCGACCATCGGCTCGTGATGAGCGCCTCGGTGGGGGCCCTCGCCGCCGACGGACCGAGCGAGGTCTCGGATGCCGCCGCCGTGGCGAAGTCGTTCCCCGCGTTCTTCGCGACGCTGGCGGCCGTCGGGGCGAAGGTGACGCGCCGATGACGATGGAGTTCGGCCGTCGCCTTCGGATCGGGATCTTCGGCTCCAGCCACGGGCCCGAGGTGGGCGTCACGATCGACGGTCTGCCTTCGGGGACCCCGATCGACCTCGCGGCGATCCAGGCCGATCTCGATCGGCGCAGCCCGGTCGGACGCCGGCTGGCGACGCGACGGCAGGAGGAGGATCGCCTGCTCGTCGACCGGGGGGTCGTCCAGGGACGGTCGGACGGCTCCACGTTCCGCGCCCACGTGGCGAACACCGATGTCCGGCGGGAGCCGTACGATCGGCTCCGCGACACGCCCCGGCCCGGGCACGCGGACTACCCCGCCCGCGTCCGGTACGGGCCGGAGGCGGACCTCTCCGGGGGCGGGATCTTCTCCGGCCGGATGACGGTCGGGCTCGTGGTCGCCGGGGCCGTCGCGCGGGCGCTGCTCACGCCGAAGGGGATCCGCGTCGTCGCGTTCACTCGGGCCGTGGGCGGGATCTCGGCCGAGGTCGGCGAGGAGCTCGACCTCGAGGAGCTGGCGGCCCGGTCCGCCGCCAACGAGGTCGGGTCCCCCGACCCGGCCGCGGCGGAGGCGATGGAGGCCGCGATCGGGGAGGCCCGGCGCGCCGGGGACTCGCTCGGCGGGATCGTGGAGATCCGGGCGTTCGGCGTGCCGGTCGGCCTGGGCGAGCCGTTCTTCGATTCGATCGAGAGCGTCCTCGCCCACGCGTACTTCAGCGTCCCCGCCGTCAAGGGCGTGGAGTTCGGGGCCGGCTTCCGCGCCGCGGGGATGCGGGGCAGCGAGCACAACGATCC
>JASIDM010000095.1 GCA_030044695.1 Thermoplasmata archaeon | reverse complement strand
GCCGGCGCCCGAGCGCAAGGCGGCGGTCGTCCCGGCGGCGCCCGCGCCGGCCCCGGCGCCGGCGGCCCCGGCCCCGAAGGTCGAGATCGCCAAGCTCCTCTCCCTGAAGGCGGCCGACGACACCAGCCGCAACGTCACCGCCGGGACGGTCACCACCCTGAGCGCCGTGCTGTCGAGCCGCGCGCCGGAGCCGGTGGAAGCGAAGCTCTCCGTCGAGGTCGGCTACACCTCGACGTACCCCGGCGAGGGGGCCGAGTGGCCGGTCCGGTGGACCCCGCCCGGCAAGCGGACCGTCGCCGAGCTGTTCCCCCGCAAGGAGCGGTTCACCGTGCAGCTCCCGCCGAACGGCGGGGTGCCGCTGTCGTTCTCGATCGAGGCGCCGGTCGGCGTGCGCTACGGCGACCGCGTCGAGGTCCGTCTCGCCGTCGAGGCGGAGGGCGGCGAGGGGCCGAGCAAGCTGACCCTCGCCTGCATCGCCCGCCAGGCGACGCTCGCCATCAAGACGTCGCGGGGGTACGAGCGGGAGGTCGCCGACACCCTGCTCGCCCGGGCGGAGGAGAAGCCGGACGTCGTCTTCGCCCTGCTCGTCCCGAGCGCGCTCCGCGGCTACGTCTTCGCCGAGGGGATGAGCTCGGAGGGGGTCCGCGAGATGCTCAAGGGGATCCGCAAGGCTAGAGGGCTCGTCGACGGGGAGACGACCCTCAAGGAGGTCGAGCCGCTCCTCGTCCCGAAGATCACCGTCGAAGGGTTCGTCGAGGGCGCGATCGTCGAGCTCATCAGCGGGCCGTTCAAGGGCGAGAAGGCCCGGGTGAAGAAGATCGACCAGGCCAAGGAGGAGATCACCGTGGAGCTGATCGAGGCCGTCGTCCCGATCCCGGTGACGGTCCGGGGCGACCACGTCCGGATGCTCGAGCGCGGAGGTGGCAAGGGTGGCGGATGAGGTGAGCGTCCTCGTCGAGGGCGGCAAGGCCTCCGCCGGCCCGCCCCTCGGTCCGGCGCTCGGCCCGCTCGGGGTCAACGTCGGCCAGGTCGTCGCGAAGATCAACGAGGAGACCCGGCAGTTCGCCGGCATGCGCGTCCCCGTTGTGGTGAAGGTCGACGCGGCGACGCGCGCCTTCACCCTCACGGTCGGCCGCCCCCCCGTCGCGGCGCTCCTGCTCAAGGAGGCCGGCAAGGAGAAGGGCTCGGGCAAGCCGAAGTCCGAGACGATCGGCTCCGTGAGCCTGGAGGCGGTCCGGCGGATCGCCGAGGCGAAGGGCGAGGACCTGTTCGGCCGCACCGTCGAGGAGCGGATGAACCAGGTGATCGGCACCTGCGTCTCGCTCGGCCTCTCCGTCGACGGAGAGGACCCGCGCGAGGTCCTGCGACGCCGCAAGGCCGGGGGCCCGGCGTGATCGCGCCGGGAGGCGGGCCCGGGCCGGCGGACCTGTCGACCGCCGAGATCGTCGACTACCAGCCGCTGGAGGGGGACGGCAAGGTCCGCCTCAAGCTGAAGGACGGCTCGGTGATCGAGGTCCGGCTGGAGATCATGAACGTCCTGCGCGCCGGCCACGACCCGAACACCGGGCTGCCGATGTACGTCGTCCAGTCGGCGACGCTGATCCGCCTGGTGGAGTCGCCGAAGGAGATGCGCAAGCCTCCGCTCCGCCAGGGCGGGGGCCGGGACGCGAAGTCGCTTCCCGGCTTCGGGTGACCGCGCCCGGGGGGACCCCCCTCGGGCGCGGCGGGTCCCCGCCTACGCGACGGGGACCTTGACCTCGGCCGGGCTCGGGGTCGGGTGCTGCTTGGGCAGCTCGAGCTCGAGGAGGCCGTTCTCCACCTTGGCCTTCGCGTCGGCGGCGACCAGCGCCTCGGGCAGTTCGAGCAGGCGGTAGCAGCCCTGGTAGCTCCGCTCGTGGTGGACGAGCGTCGTCCCGTCGGCCGGCTTCGCCTCGGCGTGCTCCCCGCGGATCTCCACGGTCGAGCCGCGGACGCGGATCTCGAGCTTGTCCTTCGGGATGCCCGGGACCTCGGCGACGATGCGGTAGGCGGCGCCGGTGTCCGTGACGTCGGTCCGGGCCGGCCGGAACCACGCCCCGTCCGCGCGCCGCGTCGGCGCAGGATCGCCGAAGCCGAGCGGCTCGAAGAGCCGCGAGCCGAGCTCGAGGACGGCGTGGTCGAGGTCGCTCCAGGGGTCGCTCAGGGTGTCGTTCGTGGCCACTTCGTTCGTCATGGTTCCTCAGGGGATTCCACAGAAGTAAGTTTACAGTCGTATATGAAGATACCTAATCCGCTCCTCGAAGCGGCACGTCTCCGGGGAGGAGTCGCGGCTCCGGGTGGGCGTTCGGCCGTGGACCGACCGCGTTCGCGGGACGACAAGCCCTTTACCTCGTCCTCGCTCCCCGGCCGTGGTGGACGTCCAGGAGACGCCGGCGGTCCCTCCGTTCGATCCCGGGGGCGATGTCCGACTCGGCTACTTCGGCGCCGGGGCGACCCTGATCGCCCTCGGCTGGGGGCTCGGGGTCGTCGTCAACCTCCTCGCCCACTTCCTGGCTCCGAGCGTAGGTTCGAGGCTGCTCCACTACGACATCGGACGTTCGCTGGGCCCGTACGCCTGGGCCGTCCTCGGCCTGGGGCTGTTCACCGGCGCGTTCGGTGTCGTGCTGATCGCCCTGGGCCGGAGCTCGCCCAAGGGCCGCTTCGTGCTGCCCGGGGCCGACTACTGAGCCGGGCCGTCCACGCCCGTCGGCCGCTAGGGGGTTCCCTCGGCCGCCGCCGAGGCGCGGACGAGCCGGCGCGACGGGGGCGGGCGCGACTCGACAGGTCCCCGGCCCTGGCGCTGGCCGCGGAGGCAGTCCGCGCAGATCCGCTCGTCGGCGTCCAGGCACTTGCGGCAGAACGTCCGTCCGCAGACCGTGCAGCCGAGCGACGCCGGCATCCCGCACGACGCGCATTGGCCCACGAGCATCTGGCGACTCCCCCCGACGGAGCGGTCACGCGAGGAGCCCGCTCTCCTTAAGCCCTTCCTGAAAACCGGCGGCGTAGTCGCTCCGCGTGACCAGCCGAGCCGCGGCTCGGGCGCGACGGCTCGCCGAGGGGAAGCTGATGCCGAGGCCCGCGGCGCGGAGCATGCCGACGTCGTTGTCCCCGTCCCCGAGCACGACGCAGTCCCCGAGGCGCAGCCCGATCGTCGCGAGCGCGCGGGTCAGCGACGGCAGCTTGCCGACGCCCCGCTCCATCAG
>JASIDM010000094.1 GCA_030044695.1 Thermoplasmata archaeon | reverse complement strand
CCGGGACCCCGAAGCCGTTCGTGACGGCGCCGACCTCGACCAGGACGGCCACCACGCAGGCGACGACCGCCCAGCGGAAGATCCCGCCCCGCCGACGCCGTCGGAGACGGCGGATTGTGGGGTCGGGCGGCGTTCCCGACATCCTAGAGCATGTAGACCGGCGCCGAGAGCACGACCACCGGGTAGCTCCAGTCGGTATCGATGAGCTCGATCGTGCACGAACCCGGGCTCTCGAAGCACCAGACGGGGGCGCCGTGGTAGTCGTCGGAGTCCGGCTGGCCCCAGTCGCAGGAGCTCGTCATCGGATTGCACCCGTCGTCGTAGAGCGGGTTCGGGGCCTCGAAGATCGAGTCGGCGGTGTGGACGTAGATCACGAGGGACATCCCGGGGGCGACGATCGTCCGCTGGGTGTCGAGCGGGTCGAAGAAGCCGAGCCGGTTGTAGTAGACGCTGTTCGAGCCGCTCCCCTTGGGGTCGTAGGTGGCGCACGTCCCGAGCGTTGGCGACGAGGTCGTCAGGTTCGCGCTCGGCGAGCCCGGGACCCACTCCATCTGGTCGAGCGAGCCGGAGACGAAGGTCGTCGTCTCCTTCGGCGTGGTGTTGGTGCAGATGAACTCGAACTCGAGGGCGGAGAGCGGGACCGTCTGCGAGACGCCCGTGATGGTGATCTCGGTCGCGTTCATCAGGTTGTACGTCCCGTTGCCCGCGCCGCTCGAGGGATCGCATTCGTTGTCCCAGGCCGTCATGTAGGTGTTGTAGCGGTTGGTGTCGGTGGTGTTGCCGGTCCCGTTGCTGAGATAGTACTCCCAGTTGTGCGGGAGGTTCGGGTAGCAGTCGGTCGGATCGCCCCACGCCGCGAACTTGACGTTCGACTCCGTCGCGTAGGTGAACGTCGGCGGCGGGTTCGGGAGCGGGAACCGGATCTCGTAGACCAGGATCAGCAGGACCAGCGTGATCGCGACCAGGAGGATCGTCGCGAGGACCTCCCCGATCCCCCCGGCCCTCGCCCGGCGCCGGAGGCGCCAGCGCGCCCTCAACACGCGTGCGCTAGGGGGGGGAGGGGGTGTATAAATCTTGGGTTGTCGGCCCGGCGGCCGGCACCGCGTTCCCGGCGGGGGAAACGCCCTGGGGGTCGTCGAGAACGCGCCCCGAGCGAGCTAGCCGGACCGAAGGCTGTCGAGCTTCATCCGCTGCTCGATCGCCGCGATCGTCCGGGTCGTGGCGACCACCGTGTCGGCGTTGAGGGAGATGGAGTCGATCCCCTCGCGGACCAGGAACTCGGCGAACTCCGGGTAGACGCTCGGCCCCTGGCCGCAGATGCCGACGGTCGTCCCTTCGGCGTGCGCCCCCTCGATCAGGAGGTGGATCGCCCGCTGCACCGCCGGGTCCCGCTCGTCGAAGTAGCCCATCCGGCCGAGCGTCTCGGAGTCCCGGTCGGCCCCGAGGACGAGCTGGGTGAGGTCGTTGGAGCCGATGGAGAAGCCGTCGCAGTGGTGCGCGAACTCCCGGGCGAGCAGCACCGTCGACGGCACCTCTGCCATGAGGTACAGCTTGAAGTCGCGGGAGCGACGGAGGCCGGCCGCCCGGAGCATCCCGGCGATCTCCTCGAGCTCCCAGGTGTTGCGGACGAACGGCAGCATCACCATGGCGTTCTTCATCCCGAGCTCGGTGCGCACCTTCTGGATCGCCTCGAGCTCGCACTCGAACGCCGGCCGGAACGTGCTGGCGATGTAGCGGGAGCAGCCCCGCCAGCCGATCATCGGGTTCTCCTCGATCGGCTCGAACGGTTCGCCGCCGGGCATGCCGCGGTACTCGTTGGTCTTGAAGTCGCTCGTCCGCACGATCACCGGCCGCGGGTGGAACGCCGCGCAGACCTTGCCGATCCCGTCGGCGAGGCGGCGGACGAGCTCGTCCTTGCGCCCCTTCTGCAGGAGGGCGAGCGGGTGCTCCCGGACGTGGGCCGTGAAGATGAACTCGATCCGGAGCAGCCCCACGCCCGCCACCGGGAGCCGGGCGTACTCCACGGCCTTCTCCGGCACGCCGACGTTGACGAGGACCTTCGTCGCGGTGACCGGGACCGCTTCGTGACCTCCCGACGAGCCCGCGGGCGCGGCGGCGGGCGCCTTGGGCCCGCTACCGGCACGGCGGCCCCGGTAGACCGCGCCGGTCTTGCCGTCGACCGTCACCTCGGTGCCGTCCGGGATCACCCGGGTCGCCTCTCGCGTGCCGACGACGCAGGGGACGCCGAGCTCCCGCGAGACGATGGCGGCGTGGCAGGTCATCCCGCCCTCGTCGGTGACGATCCCGCCGGCCCGCGACATCGCCGGGACCATGTCCGGCGTCGTCATCGTCGTGACCAGGACCTCGCCGGCGACGAGACGCTCCATCTCCTCCGGTCCCCTGAGGAGCCGAGCGATCCCCGTGGCGACCCCCGGGCTCGCCCCGAAGCCGCGGACGAGCGGCGCCTCGGCGCCGGCGGCCGACCCGTCGTCCTCCGACGGACGGGCCGTCGACGTCGGGATCGTCGTGACGGGACGGGCCTGGACGATGTACAGGGCGTGGGCGTCCGCGCACCACTCCACGTCCATCGGCCGGCGGTAGCGGGACTCGATCAGCCGGCCCAGGGAGACGAGCCGTAGCAATCGGGCGTCGGGCAGCTTCTGGCTCGACCGCTCCGCCGGCGGGACCTCCTCGCGTCGGTTCCCCCCGCCGTCGGCCCGGACGATGCGGACCTTCTGCTCGGAAAGCTGCTTGTGGACGATCTTCTGGGTCACCCCGTCGACGACGTAGTGGTCCGGGGTCACCTCCCCCCCGACGATCGCCTCGCCGAGCCCCCAACCGGCCTCGACGATCACGTGGTTCTCGCCGGTGTTCGGGTCCCGGGTGAACAGGATGCCGCTGACCGTGGCGTCGACCATCTTCTGGACCAGGACGGCGAGCCGGACCTCGGCGTGGTCGAACCCCTTCTTCTGCCGGTAGACCAGGACCCGTGGGGTGTACAGCGACCCCCAGCACTTCCGGACCGCCTCCAGGACCTGCTCGGTCCCCCGGACGTTCAGGTACGTCTCCTGCAGACCGGCGAACGAGGCGTCGGCGAGGTCCTCGGCCGTCGCGCTCGATCGCACGGCGCAGTATCGGACGTCGTGCTTCCGGGTGAACCCCTCGTAGGCGCTCGAGATCCCCTCGCGGAGCTCCGCGGGGAACTCGGCGGCCTCGAACGCCGCTCGGATCTTCTTGGACGCTTCATCGAACGTGGCCGGACGCGTCGGGTCGACCCCGCCGAGAGCCTCCCGGACGACGGCGACGAGGCCCGTGGCCTCGACGAACGCTCGGAACGCCTCCGTCGTGATCACGAAGCCGGGCGGCACGGGCAGCCCCTCGCGCACGAGCTCGCCGAGCTTGCCGGCCTTCCCGCCGACGAGGGCGATCTCCCCCTCGGAGACCTCCCCAAGATCGATCAGGAGACGGGACGCCATCGCCTACGCTCCGCCGCGTCGCGCCGAGACGGCGACGAGGTCGCTTGACGGCGAGTACGGGTGGACCACGCGGACCGAGTTCACCGACCAACCTCCGCCGGGGCCCAAGGCACGCGCGACCTCGTCGGCCCTCCCCGCGAACGACTCCCGCGGCACGACCTCGTAGTACGTGAGCGACCCGCCGGGGAGTACCAGCGGAGCCACCAGGGCAGCGTACTTAATCCCTTCGCGGGGAAGGTTCAGCACGACGCGATCCACCGCCGGCGCGGTGCTCGCGAACTGCTCGACCCTGCCCACGTTCGCCGCGACGCGGCCCTCGAGCCGGTACCGGGCGAGCGTCCTCCCGAGCAGCGCGATCGCCTCCGGATTCGCGTCGACCGCGACGATCGATCGGGCGCGACCCTCCCGCGCGATCGTGACGGCGAACGGGCCGACGCCGCAGCAGAGATCGTAGACAGCCTCCCCGGCGACGACCTCGGCGGCCACGCGCGCGTGCTCCCGGGCGAGCCGCGGCGAGAAGTAGGCGAGCTCGAGATCGACGTCGAGCTCGAGCCCGTTCTCGCGGTGGCGGGTCGCCCAACCCCCGGTGCCGGCGATCCGCTCGACGGTCCGCCGCCGCGCGTCCCCGCGGACGCCCCGGTCGAGCCCGACCAGCCGGGCCCCCGGCACGAACCGCAGCAGCGCCTCGCCGATCTCGTCCCGCCGGGGCTCGAGCTCCACCGGTAGCCGGATCAGGACCACGTCTCCCACGACGTCGAACGACCGAGGGACCGCCTCCAGCTCGGGAGCGGTCCAGCCGAGGAGCTGGCGAAAGTCGCTCGGCCCCGGCTCGGGTCGGGCGGGGAACTCCCGCGGCTCGACCGTGCCCCAGCCGGGCGGCACGGCCCCCCCGTCGCGAAGGGGAAAGGCGAGCCGCGACCCGTCCTCGACGATCGCCAGATCCGTCCTCAGCGCGCCGGCCGCCACGAGGGCCCGCCGCGCCGCCTCGCCCCGGGAACGGTCCACGACTAGGGCGGGGACCTTCATCGGCGGCTCGGCCCGGGCGCGGGCGCGAACAGGCGCGTCAGCACCTGGGATGCCGGCCACGACGGGGCCTTGGGCAACGGCGCTCCGAACTTGGGGGGAGGTCGCGAGGCGGGACGAGGAGGCGACCCGCCGACGAGCAGCCAGGGGACCGGGTCGTCCGAGTGACCGCGCAGCACGCACGGGGTCGCGTGGTCGGCCGTGACCGCGACCCTCACGGCCGCGAGGTCCAGCCCGTCCGCGAACGGGCCGAAGAACCCGCGGTCGATCTGCTCGATCACCTCGACCTTGCGGGGGGCGTCGCCGTCGTGGCCGGGCTCGTCGGGTCCCTTCAGGTGGACGTAGACGAACGGGAACTCCTCCAGCAGCCGCCGGGTCGCTTCGGCGCGGGCCCGGTACCCCGCGATCGGCTCGCCGGTCATCGGTCCGACGAACCGGTCCTCGAGCCCGAGCAGCCGCGCGATCCCGCGCTCGACGGGCATCTCGGTGAGGGCCGCCCCGCGCCGGTGGTACCGATGCTCGATCGGCTCCGGCGGGCTCGTCGGCAGGGACCCCGCGTTGCGTACGAGGAGGCCGGTCGCCTCCTTCTCGCCCCGCCCGCGCCGGGCGACGTTCCGGGGATGCTCGGCGAGGAGGCGGCTGGAGCGCTCCAGGAACAGGTTGAGGATACGGGCGGTGCGGGCCGCCGCGGGAGTGGCCTCGAGCGGCTCGGCCGGCTCGCGTCGCGGCTCGGCGGGCCGCCGCGCCATTCCCATGCCCCCGACCTTTTCGTAGAACGGGTCTGCGTTGGAGATGTTCGGCGACAAGGCCTCGCCGGTACCGTGGCGCAGCCAGAGGACCCCGCGATGCCCCACCGTCGCGCGGACCTCCGCCCGAACGCCGGTGTCCGCCACGAGGTCCGCGGAGGTGAGGCTCGCGGCGAGCTCCGTGGACTCCGCCGTGGAGAGGGATCGACCGACCCGTGCGTCCAGGACCCGCCCCGTGCGGTCGATCGTCGCGAAGTTGAGCCGGAGCGCGACATCGCCGGGCCGCAGCTCCAGGCCGACCCCCATCGCCTCGAGGACGCCCCGGCCGGGGGAGTCACGGACCGGGTCGTAGCCGAGCAGGGCGAGCACGCCCGCGTCCGACTCCGGAGCGACCCCCGGGCCGAGGATCGAGACCTCGCCGAGTTCGGCGGCCGCCGCGAGCCGGTCGAGGTTCGGCGTCGCCGCCGCCTCGACCGGAGATCGATCCCCGGTGGCCGGGTGCGGGCGGTCGCCGAGCCCGTCGAGCACGATGAGCGCGGCCGGTAACGGCCCGGACCTGGAGGGGTTCCGCATGGGAGTTATGAAGGCGAGCGGACGTAGCCTCCCGACCGATGCAGGCGGAGCCGGCTCGCGGTCTTAGGGGTTTCTTCGCGACGAAGCTCGGCAAGGTCGCCTTCGTCCTGCTCGCCGTCGGCATCGTCTCCGCGGCGCTCGGCTACGCCGGCACGCTGATCGCGATCCCCGTGATGCTGCTCGTCGGGCTCGCCCTGCCGATCTACGCCGGGCTCAAGCGACCGCGGTTCCTGGCCCTCGCCGGCCTCGTCGTCCTCGTGGCGGCCGCCCCGATCGCGACGGTGATCTACACCCAGGAGCTGCTGGTCCCACCCGCGGCCGCGAGCTCCGCGGGGGCTGCCCCGTTCGAGAGCGGGGGCGCGGTCCTGCAGAACGCGCAGGTCAGTCCGTTCTCCGGCGCGGCGTCGTCGAGCTTCACCTGGAGCGTCACGCTGTACCCGGGGTATCTCGCGGGCTCGTTACGCACCACCAACTGGTCGGCGGACACGCTCGAGCTGTTCCTCTCCACCTGCCCCGGGGCGACGTACGCCAACGAGACGTACTGCTCGGGCGGCTACGCCCTCGTCACCGCTGTCCACGCGTTCAGCAACGCCTCCGCGCCCCACAACGGCTCGGTGGTGACGTTCAACGAGACGATCACCTCGCCGAACATCTGGGAGTGGCAGATGGAACTGGTCCTCCAGAACCTCACCAACGCCACCAACCCCGCGCGGATCGAGCTCGTCGGCGACCCGACGTACGACGGGCTGGAGGGCCCGATCGTCGGCGGGTTCGGCACCGCCTACGCGGCGTTGATCGGGACGATCTACGGCCTCGACCTGATCTACCTCGGGATCCCGTTCTACTTCCTGCTCCTGCTCTACGTCTGGTTCAAGAGCCGCGAGGCCCGCCGCAAGGCGGCGGTCAAGCGGGCGGCCCAGACCCTCGTGGGCGGCTCCGGATCCCCTTCCACCGGCTCCGCCCCGACGTCGGGGTCGGACACTGGCGGCGGCTCCCCCGCGGGCTCCGCCCCTTCAGGGGGCCGGGCCGCGACGGCCCCGACCGAGCGCACCTGCCCCGGCTGCGGAGCGGTGGTCTACCCGAACGAGGCGACCTGCTGGAAGTGCGGGGTGAGCCTGACCGGCGGGCCGGCGGGGCCTCCCCTCGCGAGCGGTCCCTCGCCACCGTCGAGCGGTAAGCCGAGCTAGGCGAGCCGATCCGCCGTCCGAAGGGAACGCCGCCGGTGAAGCGGCTACGTCGACGGGGTCCCGGGAGCCGCCGGCCTAGGTGTAGTCGGCGGTCAACGTCTCGTACAGGTAGCCGACGGTCACCCCACCCGAGGTCACCGTCAGCCACGTCCGGATGTAGTAGTTCCCGGTCCCACCACCCGTCGGTAGGGTCCAGCGGGTCGTGCCCCCGACCGTGCCGCTGACCACGTTCACCGTGTACGTCCCGGCGGCGGCGACGGTGTCGGAGGCGATGGTGTAGGACTTGTCCGCCGTGCCCGTGCTGCTGTTGGTCCAGACGGTCCCCGAGATCGACACGGAGGCCGAGTAGTTGTTCCAGAACGAGAGCTCGAGGTACGGGCAGGTCGTCGCGGAGCAGCTGGCGAACGAGGCCGTCTTGTCGCCGATCGACGTTGAGGTGGTCGAGGAGTCCGAGGTGGTGAAGTACGCGAAGCCCGCCCACACGGGCTTGGCGAGCGTTCCGACCGCCGCCGACCCCGAGGCGGTCCCGACCCCGGCGACCGAGACGTTGGCGTAGATGACCGGCGAGTTCTGGGTGGGCAGGTTGAGGAGCCACGCCGTGAACGCCGTGCTATCGTAAACGGTGAGGGTCGTGGGGCCGGAGATCGTCCCCGTCTGCTCCGACCAGGTATCCACGAAGTCGGAGGCCGGCCAGTAGCTCGCCGGTGTGGTGGGTCGCGACTGGACGACCGTGAAGTTCAGGGTGTAGCTGGCCGAGAGCGAGCCGGAGTACGAGATCGTCGCCGCGGCGTAGACGGACGATCCGATACCGGGCTCCGTGGGGGGCTGGGGGTTGAGACTGACCGCCACGGAGAGGGCGCTCGAGGAGCTGCTCCCCCCGCCCGACACGGTCCCGGAGATCGTGACGGAGACCGAGCCCGAGATCGTCGCCCCGGTCGTGCTGCTCGAGCCCAGGATGAAGGCGATGTACGAACCCGCCTTCGTCGCCCCGCTGGTGGTGTTGTAGACCCAGAGGCCACTCGTCCCGCTCGCCGCCATCGTCGGGGTGCCCGAGAGGCCCGGGATCCCCGCGAGGCTGACGTTGAGCTTGAGCCCGGAGATGTTGCCCACGACCTGGGCGTAGATCTGGAACGTCGCGTTGGTGTTCGGCGTCGCCGGGACCGTGTAGGTGTTGGTGAGGAGCGGCGGGGTGCTCTGGCTGTAGCCGGGCACGACCCCCTCGAAGAGCAGGGAGTTGGAGGAGGTGATGTAGACGGTGAGATTATCCCCGGTCGGCAACGCCGGGCTGAACGTCGTGATCCAGTACTCACCGGCCGACCAGCCGAGGCTCGAATTGCCGGTCCCCCACGACACCGGGACCCCCGTGCTGCGCGTGAACTGCCAGTTGCTCACGGGCTTGGCCGACTGCAGGTAGATCGCGTCCGAGTCCGAGAGGGTCGGGCCGCTCGTCTGCAGGATCTTCAGCTGAGTGATGCCGCCGGAGCCCTGGACCAGAGCGGCCTCGAACTCGTTGACGTTCGACGCCGGCGGGGCCGGGAACCGGGTGACGAAGGCGAAGATCGCGGCGAACAACGTCACCGTGAGGGCGAGGAGCAGGATCGTCGCGACGACATCGGAGACCCCGCCTCGGCCCCGGGCCCGCCATCGGCGGGCGCGACGCCGGCGCGCGAGAGCGGGCACGACCCCGACGGCGCGCCGGGACTCGGTGATCGGCACTCGGGCGAGGACCCCCGGCGAAGAAAGGCGGGAGCCCCGTATTTAGACATTACCGCAGCCGCCGCCGGTAGCAGGGAGGTTGTCCGGGCCTCCGCGGCCCTGCCCGGGGCGAAGGCTCACGCCGTGCCCGCGAACGTGCAGGAAGAAGAGAAGGAAGGGGTTCCGCGTCGGGGCTCGGGGAGCCCCGACGCCGGTCGACCGCGCGGTCGACCTACAGGGCGACCTGCCCGCTGACGCTCGTCGAGCCCGTGCCGAACGCCGTCAGGGTGTGGCCGTTCCCGTCGTACTGGGTCGGCGTGATGATGGCGACCGTCCACGCTCCGCCCGAGATCGTCACCGACGCGCTCCAGGCCCCGCTGCCCGAGACCGAGTAGTACAGCGCCATGATCGTCCCGTTCGAGGGGTACAGCACGCCGTACCAGCCCGCCGCTCCCGTGCCCGCGCAGGTCGTCCCCGCCGTGTAGGCGTGGCCGATCTTGCAGCCCGACCCGACCACGGCCGTCGCCATCGCCGACGTGCCCGAGGTCGTGGTGACCTTGAGCCCGAAGGTCGTGGTGGCGATCGACGCCGACGGCGTCAGGCCGACCGGCACGTACCACGTCGATCCGTTGCCCTGGGGCGTCCCCGGGACCACGGACGGCGCGAGGGTGACCGGCGCCGCCGCCGTCGACCCCACCAGTCCGCTGATCAGGACGTACAGCACGGCGGCCAGTACGACCGTGATCGCCACCAGCAGGATCGTCGCGATGATCGGCGACACTCCGCGCTGACGCCCGCGTCGCGCGCGGGCGACCGCCCGGGTCGCGCGTCCCATGCTCCACTTCTGCATCGTTGTTTTCCTCCTTGAGATCGACTCCGTGGACCGGCCCCTAGCCTAGAGGGCCACCTGCCCACTCACGCTCGTCGAGCCCGTACCGTAGGCCGTCAGGGTGTAGCCGTTCCCGTCGTACTGGGTCGGCGAGATGACGGCGACCGTCCACGCTCCGCCCGAGATCGTCACCGACGCGCTCCAGGCCCCGCTGCCCGAGACCGAGTAGTACAGCGCCATGATCGTCCCGTTCGAGGGGTACAGCACGCCGTACCAGCCCGCCGCTCCCGTGCCCGCGCAGGTCGTCCCCGCCGTGTAGGCGTGGCCGATCTTGCAGCCCGACCCGACC
>JASIDM010000093.1 GCA_030044695.1 Thermoplasmata archaeon | reverse complement strand
AGCCGGTCGTAGGTGAAGTAGTCGCTGATGATCCCGCCGGCCTCGTCGACGGTCAGCAGCTCCATCGGCTTCGAGCCCCCCGGCGCGTCCGGGGCCCCGTAGCGGAAGCGCATCCGCATCTCCACGAACTGGTTGAACTTCGTCGGGAGCGGGTACTTCGTGAGGATCCCCTGGTCCTCCCGGCCGGCGCTCAGCTCGACCCAGAGCTTGCGGCGGTCCTCCAGCGGGCGGTTGACGTAGTAGCGGGTCGTCGTCTCGAGGCTCCCCTCGGGGTCGGTCGGATCGGTCGTCTCGTACGTCGTCTCCTCGAGGGCGACGTCGTTCTCGAGGTCGCCGTAGATCGGGAGCGTCCAGCCGTCGTCGCGGGCCGGCACGTAGGTGATCGGCAGGTTGAGGCCGAAGTGCCCGCTGAGGAAGCGGAAGTACGTCGTCTTCCCCGAGGCGGGGATCCCGACGACGGCGATCCGCTCGGTCTCCTCGCCGCCCTTGGCCTCGCGCTTGGCGCCCGGGGCCCGCCGGGTCCGCGTCGTGACCTTCACGTCGGGCACGCGACGACCCCTCCTAGCGCATCTCCGCGAGGCATATCTCGATGAAGTCGAGGGTCCCGTCGACGACGGGCCCGCTCCCCGCGAGCTCGAGGCGGGCGTCCTGGAGCCGGCCGAAGACGACCTCGACGGCCTCCTCGTGCTTCTGGGCGGCGTCCTGGAGGTCCCCTTCGCCCGCGAGCCGGGTCAGCTGGTAGGTCCCCCGCAGCTCCATCAGCTCGCCGAGGAGCGTGCGCAGGAGCTCGCGGATCGCCGGCTTCGTCCCCTCGAGACGGTGCTCGGTGTCGTCCAGGAACCGCACGAGCGCCTCGGTGGCGGTGTCGTGCTGGAGCTTCGCCTGCAGCAGCGCGAGCCGTCGCTGGACCTGGGCGCGGCTCTCGCTGGGGAGCTTCTCGGCCTCGGCCCAGGCGACGAGGAGCGCCCGCGCGGCGCCCGGGGCGTCGTTCTGGGCGAAGCGGATCCGGGCCTCCCAGTAGCTGCGGGTGACGGCCGGGAGGACCGACGCCGAGCGCGCGAGGAGCGCGGCGGCGGTGTCGTACTCGCCGGCGAGGTACGCCTCGACGACCTCGCCGACCGGGCCGTAGCGGTCCTTCAGGTACGCCGGGGTCCCCGCGTTCGTCGCGACGACCCCGACCTCCACCTCGGGCGAGACGACGGTGCTCGACGGCGACGACGCCGGCACCGGACCGATGTGCAGCCGGCCGACGGTCTCGTGGGCCGTGGGATCCTTGAGGGCCTTCGCCGCCGTCGCGGCGGTGCGGGCGAGGTCCTCCGGGTGGAGCTCCTCCGCCGCGGGGAGGTCGTCGCCGTAGCCGACGTCCAGGAACGCCTGGACCATCTGGGCGAATAGCTGCGAGCCCGTCGTGACCTCCTGGAAGGTGAACACCGACGTCGCCCCGATCTCGGCGGCGCGGGCGCGGAGCCGCTCCAGCAACCCGTTCATCTGGCCGGCATCGACGCCCTTGTCCCGCTCGGCGCCGTTGCCGATCCCGAGCACGCGCACGTTGAGCTGGGAGCCCGACGGCAGCAGGTACGGGACCAGGTCGGCCTTCGGGTGCGCCGAGGGGGTCGGCTCGGTCGGCTGGGCGGTGAACCGGTTCGAGGCGTTGTCCCAGCCGTCGGTGACGAGGACGAGGTTCCCCCGGACGCCCTGCTCGCCCGCCCGCAACAGGTCCGCCCCGGCCGCCAGGGCGTCCCAGATCGCCGACCGCCCGCTGGGGGTGAGGAGGGAGATCAGGTTTTCGATGAACGGCAGGTGGTCGCGGTGGATCGTCCCGAGCGGAACGGGGACGCGGACGGTCTCCGTGAACGTCACGAGCCCGAACGGGGTCCCGCTCTTGGCGGCGTCCTGCAGGATCCGGTAGACCGCCGTCCGTGCAACCTCGATCTTCTGGCGCTCCCGGCTCGTGGCGTCCGGCTCGGGAAGCGGGGCGAGCATGCTCTTGGAGAGGTCGAGGAGCAGGACGTTGCGGTCCCGGAGGTCCGGCCCGGGCGGGCCGGCCCGGGGGTCGTCCGCCGTCTCCTGCGCGCGCGCTGCTGAGCCGACGGCCACGAAAACTCAGCTCCGGGTTCTCTCGGGCGCGGAACCACTGGAGGGCACGGTCGATGAGACCGAGAGCGGTGTATTTGTGGCTTCCGTCGGTGACGCGAGGGCCGAGGCCCGCTCCGGGGGTCCGGTGGCGGGAGATCGCCCGTGCCGCCGGGGCGGCGGGCGTCGGCCGAGCCGCGACACGGTGGCCCGCCATCTTCGGCATACCGGGGGCGCCGGGGGCCCCCGGCCATGGCGGTAAAATGGACCGCGGGTTGGCGGGGCCGTGACGCGCCTGGAGACCATGAGCGACGAGGAGTTCCGCCGTTCGTACGAGGACGGCCTCGCCAGGACCGCCGCGGAGATGGTCCGGCAGGGGCTCTGGTCCCGCGACGCCGCATCGGAGGCCGCGCGCGCCGAGATGGCTCAGCTGCTGCCCCAGGGCCGGGCGACTCCCGGATTCAGCT
>JASIDM010000092.1 GCA_030044695.1 Thermoplasmata archaeon | reverse complement strand
TGGCCGGCTTGGGCCTCACGGTCTCGCTGATCCTGAGTCTGGTGCCGCTCCGGGCCGCGATCGTTCAAGACCAGCGAGTGACGAGCTACAGTGTGACCGTCCCCTCCCTCGGCTTCGGCACGGAGCCGATCAATCGGGGGTTCTTGGATCTGTGCGACGCGGGCACCTCGGTGCTCAGCCTCACCGGAAATCAGACGGTATGGCTCGCGTGGCAGGTCGTCCGCGGGGCGGAGCCCGCCTACGCGGAGCTCGTCGCCAGCCTTGGAACGACCCCGACGGTCCTCTACAACGCTAGCGGCGTCGCGCAGGGGGGCTTCGCCCAGACCTCCTCGAACGAGCTTCGGTACCTCT
Organism: Thermoplasmata archaeon; assembly: GCA_030044695.1. Taxonomy (GTDB): domain Archaea; phylum Thermoplasmatota; class Thermoplasmata; order Lutacidiplasmatales; family UBA184; genus Lutacidiplasma. The sequence goes on along the minus strand of JASIDM010000092.1, from coordinate 4,925 downwards.
GCGGGGGCTCCAATCCGCTCTTCTCGGCGTACTCGAACTCCTCCTCGACGATCCTGTTGCAGGTCGGTCTGGTCTACGAGCGGACGGTCACCGTGTCCCTCCTGTGAGTTGTTCGCGACGTTCTCGACTCGGGGTCGAACACGGCAGGGATCCACCGAGGGAGAATCGGCCGACCCTGAAGACAGCCTGCCGGCGCAGGTCCCCCGGTCGCTCCTAGCGACGGAGCCTCGGTCACCTCACCCGAGCCTGGCTCCCGCCCCGGGGGGCTCGTTCGGGGCGAGGACCGCGTCCGGCGCCGGAGCCTTTCGCCGGAGTATGGCACCGGTGGATCCCACTGGCCCCCTCCGCCTTATCTCGCGGGAGACCGTTCGTCGCCCGCCGAGCATGCGGCCGCTGGCGGAACCGTTGAACCTGGGCCTCTACGTCCGCGACCTCGCCCGGGCGCGGGCGTTCTACGGAGGAACGCTAGGACTGCCGCTCTGGCGGGAGGAGCCGGGCGAGGCGCTCCACTTCGGAGCGGGAGGGACGCTCCTCTCGATCCATGTCGCCCCGGACTCGGCCCTACCTCCGCGGGGGAGCTGGATCGTCCTCGCGGTCGACGCGGACATCGACGGGGTCTGCGACGACCTGCAGGGGCGGGGGGTGGTCTTCGAGCAGCCGCTCGCCGATCGCCCGTTCGGCCGCTCGGCGATGTTCCGCGACCCGGACGGGCACGAGCTCTGGGTCTGTCAGCCGTCGGCGACCGAGACGCAGTTCCATCGCTGGCGCCTCGCGCGACGTACCGTGGAGCGTCGGGTCCCGGTCCAGCGGGCCCGCAAGGTCCGGCGGCACGAGCGCCCGTCGGTCTCGCGCCGGGACCCTCACCCGCCGACCTGATCCCATCCGTTCGACCGACGGCCATATGACGTGCCCGCCGTGTGGTCGGGCCGGTGCCCTTTGGCCGGGAGCGCGCCCTCGCCGTCGACCACGGCGAGGATCCCCGAGGTCCCGAAGCAGGCCCACCCGCTCGCCCTGAGCTCGGGCGTCGTCTTCGCGACGGCCCTGGCGACGCAGGTGATCGGCCTCGTCGGGAACATCTTCATCTACAAGCGGATCGCCCAGAACGACGCGGGCCTCGTCCTCGTCGGCACCGCGCAGCTGTTCCTGCTGATCGGCTCGTCGATCAACGGCATCGGCGACCTGCGGATCGGGGCCGCCTACACGTTCTTCCTGGCGCGCGGCAAGCCGGCGACGGACAACACCGGCACCTACATCCTGCTGCGCACCGCCATGGTCGGGGCGGCGAGCCTGATCCTGTTCGTCATCGCCCCGTTCGAGCTGTTCGGCCACCGGCTCGCCGTCGGCTCCGAGCTCCTGCCGCTCGGGATCTTCCTCTGCCTACCGGTGCTCTGGTCGTTCTCCACGGTGTACAACCAGATGTACGTCGGCCTGGGGAACTCGCTGCGCGCGCAGTTCCCGGGGCTGGTCGAGGCGATCGTGCGCCTGCCGGCCCTGATCCTCGTCGCCTACGACTGGCACAGCCTGGACGGGATCACGGCCGCCTACACGGCCGGCGCGTGCGCCTCCGCGATCTTCAGCTTCTCGGCGGTGCGCTCCCGGATCCGGGCGTTCGTGCGCCACGAGGTCGTCCACCTCTTCCGGTACGCGTGGCCGTTGATGGGCGGTCTGATGCTCAACTACCTCGTCACGAACATGATCCCGCTGGTCGTCAGCGGGGACCTCGGACCTTCCCAGCTGTCGATCTTCCTCACCGCGAACGGCTGGAGGGTGCTCGTCCTCTCGCTCCCGATCGCCGTCGCCACGCCGCTGTTCCCGTACCTCGCCGGGCTCCATCGGCAGGAGCGTTACGAGCTCGTCCGGGCGGGCACCTGGCACGCGCTGCGGTACTGCGCCATGCTGCTCGTACCGGGGGTCGTCGCGCTGGTGACGTATCGGTACACGTTCCTGGACGTCTTCGCCACCCGGCTCTACGCCGGCCCCGGGGCCTGGCCGCTCGCGATCCTGGTCGGCGGGGCGATCCCGTTCGCCTTCAGCCAGATCCTCCTCACGAGCCTGGACGCGATCGGCCGACGTCGCCTCGAGCTGTACATCACCGGCGCGCAGGTCGGGGTCCTGATCCTGGCGATCGTGGTGCTGATGCCGCCGTGGGGGATCCTCCCGACGCAGGACGGCCTCATCAGCGCCTCCGTGGCGGTCCTCTTCTCGGGGATCGCGGCGCTCGTCCTGAACACGTACTTCGTGGAGACCCTCATCCGCGTGCACATCGACCCGAAGTCGATCGTCCGGATCACGATCAGCGCGGCGATCTCGTTCGCGGCGCTGTCCCTCGTCAATCGTACGCGGGTCTTCCCGGAACTGTTCCCCCTGCGCCCGGGCACGGGGCTCATCGCCGGGCTCGAGCTGCTCGCGGCCGTGCTCATCGGGTTCTTCGTCTACTTCGTCGTGCTGGCCTTCGTCGGCGAGCTCACCCAGGAGGACGTTCGCCGGATCGGCGGTTCGCTGAGCATCCCCAAGGGGATCTACGAGCCGCTCTCGCGGATCTGCCGCGTCCGCACCTCGCCGTCGCTGCCCCCGATCGACCTTCGGCAGGCCCCCGGGCTCCGCACCATGGAGTTCCCGGAGCCGTTCACCGGGACGACCGAACTGCCGTCGTTCGGCGCCGGTGGGACCCCCGAGGAGGGGACGGAGGAAGGTCGCGGACCGGGGAACGGCGGCAGCTAGGCGGGCCCACGCCGGCGCGCGGCGAGCGCGCAGACGTTAAGCCCGCCGTCCCGTGCCCCGGGCGGGAACGGAGCGGCATGAGGACTTGGACGCTGGCTCCGCGGGCCTTCCCGGGTCCGGGACGCCTCCGCGGGACGATCGGGGCTCGGCGCGAGCCGTCGCCGATCGCCCCGCGCGGGCGCCCGTTCGCCGAAGGAGGCCGGTGGGCCTAGTACGGCCCCCCGACCCTCCGATCGGCGCAGGTCGACCTCGGGGGATCGGACCTCGGGCCCCTCGGCCCGGGGAGGGGTGTCGGTGAGCGAGGTCGCCCTCCAGAGCCGGGAGCTTCGCAAGACGTACCTTTCGAAGGGCGCGCCGGCGGTCCGGGCGCTCGCCGGGGTCTCGCTCGAGGTGCGTCGGGGGGAACGGGTCGCCCTGCTCGGCCGGAACGGGGCGGGGAAGACGACGTTCCTGCGGATCGCCTCGACCCTACTGCGCCCGACGTCGGGGTCGATCCAGGTCTTCGACGTCGACGTGGACCGGCATCCGGAACGGGTCCGGCCCTACATCGCCGTGGTGCCGCAGGAGGGCAAGCCGTTCTTCCACCTCACCCCGCGCGAGCAGGTGTACACGTACCTGCGGGCCCGGGGGCTCGGCCGAGAGACCGCGAAGGCGCGCACCGAGGAGTCGCTCGAGCGGATGGGGCTGTTGGAGTCGGCGGACCGGCTCGCGATCACCCTCTCCGGCGGGCAGCGGCAGCGGACGATGGTCGCGACGGTGATCGCCACGGAGGCGCCGCTCCTCTTCCTGGACGAGCCGACGATCGGGATGGACCCGTTCGCGCGGCGCTCCGTCTGGGAATCGCTGCGCGAGCTGACGCGGCGCGGGTCGACGATCGTGCTCACGACCCACTACCTGGACGAGGCCGACGCGCTTAGCCAGCGGCTGTACATCATCGAGCGCGGCCAGGTCCTCGTCAGCGGCACCGCCGAGGACCTGAAGCGCTCCGTCGGCGGGACGCTGAAGGTCCACCTGCCCGAGGGGGCGCGCGCGATCGACGCGTTCCGCGGCTTCGGCTCGTGCGTCGCGGACGGCCCCGGGCTCACGGTCATCGTCGCCCCGGAGCGTCTGGGCGAGCTCATGGCGACGGCCGTCGGCCGAGGCCTGACGGCGACCGTCGGCCCGGTGACGCTCGAGGAGGCGTTCCTGAACGTCGTCGGGCGGTCGATCGATGACGACTAGCACCGCCGACGCGCCCCGGCCGTTCCGCGGCACGACGGCGTTCCTGCGTACGGAGGCGCTCGTCCAGGCCCACGAGGAGCTCGCCATGGCGACCTCGATGGTCGTCCAGGGCGTCCTGCTCGTGTTCGTCTGGATCCTCAACCCGGGCCTCATCGGCGTCGCGCTCCTCGGGGCCGTCCTGTTCTCGATGTTCGCGATGGGCCAGCGGGTGCTCAACGAGGCCGCCTACATCCGCATCGACCACAAGGCCAACGAGCTGTACCTCGCCGGCCCCCTCACGGCGGAGGGGTACTTCCTCGGGCTCTCCATCGGGATCCTGGTCGTCTACCTCGCCCCGGTGGCCGTCGTCGGCGTCCTCGCGGACCTGGTCGTCCACCTCAGCCTCCTCGAGGTCGGGCTCCTGGTGATCCTCGCCGCCGCGGTCTGGCTCTGCGCGGCGTCGATCGGCTACGTCCTCTCGACGGCGTTCCAGGACAACCGGGCGATCTGGGCCTACGCGAGCCTGTTCTTCAACGTCTTCGGCGTCCTGCCCCCGGTCTTCTACCCGCTCGGCCTGTTCCCCTCGGGACTGCGGCCGATCGTGCTGCTCATGCCGCCCAGCGCGGCCGCGGCGATCCTCCAGACGGCGATCGGGGCGGCCCATCCGACCGGCGGCCAGCTCGAGCTCGCCGCCGTCGGGCTCGTCGTCGAGTCGGCGGCGCTGTTCCTCTTCGCGGTCTACTGGGCCCGACGCACCGCCCGGGAGCGCTGATGGCCGCCGAGCCGGTCTCCTCCCGCTACCCCAACGTGCCGGTCCGGGGCCGGGCCCTGCCGGCGTTCCTGCTGGTCGGATGGCGCTGGATCTCCCGCAACCCCGCCGTGACGATCACGCCGGTCCTGCTGCCGTTCATCTTCCTGTACTTCCTCTCCCTGATCTCGCCGCCGTCGCTCCGCCCGCTCGAGATCGTCGGGGCGATGCTGTTCACGATGCAGAACATCGGCTC
>JASIDM010000091.1 GCA_030044695.1 Thermoplasmata archaeon | reverse complement strand
GTCGAAGGTGCCGTCGTCGGCCAGCGGCAGCACGTCGAGCCGCAGGCCGCGCTCCCGGACCAGGCGCTGCCAGACGACCAGGTTCGAGTTGTGCTCGCGGTCCGTGACGAGGACCCGGTCCCCGGGGCTCCAGGCCAGGCCCTGGGCGACGAGGTTGATCGCCTCGGTGGCGTTCCGCAGGAAGACGACCTCCTCGGGCCGGCGCCGCCCGAAGAACCTCGCGAACGCCGCGCGGGCCTCCTCGAACCGTCGGCCGGCCTCGCTCCCGAACCGGTGCCGGCTGCGTCCGGGGCAGCCCGGGTACTCCGTGTAGTACGCCGCCATCGCCGCGAGCACCTCCCGCGGCACGAGGGAGAGGCACGCGGAGTCGAGGTAGACCGGCGCGGGGTGTCCGTCCCGGGCCGAGAGCGCCGGGAACTCCGCGCGGAGCGCGGCCGAGCTCATCCGTGACCCCGCTGGAGCCCGACGGCGGCCGCGGCGAGCGTCGCGGCGCCGATCACCAGGGCGGCCTCGTCCGGCGCGAACGTCGGACTGTGCAGGCTCGCCGGCGCGCCGCGGCCGCCGACGCCCAGCCGCAGGAACGTCCCCGGCACCTTCTCGAGGTACCGGGAGAAGTCCTCGGCGCCGAGGAGAGGCTGTTCGACCTCCACGAGGGCCGAGCGCCCGAACTCGACCTCCAGCGCTCGGACGACCGCCCGGGTCGCCTCGGGTGGGTTCACGAGGGGCGGATACCCCCGTCGGTAGACGATCCCCACACGGGCCCCCAGGCTCGCCGCGATCCCCCGGACCCGCCGCCGGAGCGCGCGCTCGAGGAGCTCCCGGGTCTCGGGGCGGACGGTGCGCACCGTCCCCTCGAGAACGACCTCCTCCGGCAGGATGTTGTCCCGCGTGCCGCCGTGGATCGAGCCGACGCTCACCACGACGGGGTCGCACGGGTCCCGGACCCGGCTCGCGAGGGCCTGGAGCCCCGTGACGATCTCGCTCGCCGCCAGGACGGCGTCCGGCCCCTGCTGAGGGGTCGAGGCGTGGCCGGCCCGGCCCTTCACCGTCAGACGGAAGAAATCCGCGGCGGCCATGAACGGCCCGATCCCCCAGCCGAGCTTGCCGAGCGGGAGCCCTGGGTCGACGTGCTGGCCGACCACGTAGTCGACCTTCGGGCGTTCCAGGCAGCCGCCCTCGATCATCGGCAGGGCGCCGCCCCGGGACCCCTCCTCCTCCGCCGGCTGGAACAGCAGCTTCACCGGACCGCCCAAGGCGCGGCGGTGACGGCTGAGCAGCAGGGCGGCCCCCAGCACGCAGGTCATGTGGACGTCGTGGCCGCACGCGTGCATCACGCCCGGCCGCTTCGAACGGAACGGCAGCTCGGTACGCTCGACGATCGGGAGCGCGTCCATGTCAGCGCGCAACGCGACGACGGGTCCGGCCCGGGGCGTGTCGAGCAGCCCGACGATCCCCGTGACGCCGTTCCCCACGGGGGTCGCGGGGATCCCGAGCTCGCGAAGGGCCTGCAGGACCTTCTCGCGGGTCCGGACCTCCTGCCCGGAGAGCTCCGGCTCCTGGTGGAAGGCGGCGCGCCAGGCCCGCATCGCCGGGAGCGCTCCGCGCGCCGCCCGGCCCCACGCCTCGTCGGACTCGGACAACCGTCGCGGAGCGCCCCTGGCGCTATAACTCGCGCTCCCGCCCGACACGAGCCGCGCGGCGCGGCGGGCGCTCCGCGTCGGGGGCGCCGCGGGCCGCCGGACCGGCGCGTCGTGGAATCTGCTGTCCTTTTATACCAGTGCTTACTTATCGAACCGAGCGCGTCCCGAGGTGGGCACCTTCATCGGGCGACGCGGCTTGGCAGGTAAACGATGGCGAAGATCCTGGGCATCGACCTCGGTACGAGCAACTCGGCGGCCTCCGTCCTCGAGGGCGGGCGGCCGCAGATCATCCCCAGCGCCGAGGGGACGACCGTCGGCGGGGGGAAGGCGTTCCCGTCGTACGTCGCGTTCACCAAGGACGGTCAGCTGATCGTCGGCGAGCCGGCGCGCCGGCAGGCGATCTCCAACCCGGAGGGGACGGTCACCGCCTTCAAGCGGAAGATGGGGACCGACTACCGCTACACCCTCTACGGCAAGAGCTACACCCCGCAGCAGCTGAGCGCCTTCCTCCTGCAGAAGATCAAGCGTGACGCCGAGGCGTTCCTCGGCGAGAAGGTCGACAAGGCGGTGATCACCGTCCCGGCGTACTTCAACGACAACCAGCGCCAGGCGACGAAGGACGCCGGGGCGATCGCCGGGCTCGACGTCGTCCGCATCATCAACGAGCCGACGGCCGCCTCGCTCGCCTACGGCCTCGACAAGGCCGGCAAGAACCAGAAGATCCTCGTCTTCGACCTCGGCGGAGGGACGCTGGACGTCACCGTGATGGAGTTCGGCGACGGGGTCTTCGAGGTCCTCGCGACGAGCGGCGACACCCAGCTCGGCGGGACGGACATGGACAACGCGATCACGGACTGGGTCGTCGCGGAGTTCCAGAAGGACTCCGGGGTGAACGTTCGCCAGGACAAGATGGCGATGCAGCGGGTCCGCGACGCCGCGGAGAAGGCGAAGATCGAGCTCTCCTCGACGATCGACACCCAGGTCAACCTCCCGTTCCTCACGGCGACCCAGGACGGGCCGAAGCACCTCGCCCTCCAGGTGAGCCGGGCGAAGCTCGAGGAGCTGATCCGCCCGATCG
>JASIDM010000090.1 GCA_030044695.1 Thermoplasmata archaeon | reverse complement strand
TCGTGAGGCGGAGTTATCCCAGTCGGGACGGTGCCGCCGCCGTCGCTGCCGGACCTCTCGCCCCCGAGGCCCGCCGGCGCCGCGGGGCAAGGTGGACGCCGGAGACCGGAGCCCGACGGCGGGAGCGACGGCTCCCGGGATGGGCGGGACGGCCGCTCCCGGGTTGGAGACCGTGCTGGCCCGGCACGCCCCGCCGGACGTCTACCGGCGGCTCGGCGTGGGCGCCCTGAACGACCTCGCCACCGCGGGTTCGACGTCGGTCCACGCCGTCGTGGTCGTGGGGGACCTGCGCCTCTCCGGGGTGCTCCTCAAGGAGGCCGTCAGCCACCGGCTCTACGCCCGATTCGTGCTCGGGTTCACCGAGGCGGTCCAAGGCCTGGCCGGCGCGTACCGGGCCTGGTTCGACAAGTTCACGGGCGACGGGTTCGTGGTCTTCTGGCTGTACGCCGCGCCGGAGGGGATCCCCACCGAAGTGATCCCGGAGTTCTGCCAGAGCGTCCTGCCGGCGTCGGAGCGGCTCGTCGACAACCTGCGACGGAACTCGAGGAACTTTCCCGTGGGGGTCGGCCTCGCCATGGGGCTCGACTCCGGGGAGTGCGAGCTGGTGCGGGTGGGCGAGGCGATCACCGTGGTCGGCAGCCCGATCGTCGGCGCGACGCGGATGTCCGCCGGGGCCCGGGCAGGGGAGACGATCGCCAACCTCCCGGTCGGCAGCGCGCTGGAGCGCGAGGCCGGCCGCCTGGCCGGGCAAGGGATCGCCGTGGAGCGGGCGGTGGTGAGCACCAAGGAGTATCCGCAAGGGCAGGAGGCGTACCGTCTCCGCTTCGCGGCGTCGCTGCCGGCGCACGCGTAGGCGGGGGCCGTCGCCCTCCCGATCCCGCGAGGGGCCATCGGCGCGCGCCTGGCCGAACTGGCCACGCCGCCCCGCCTCGCGGTGGCCACCGCCCGGTTCTGCGCCTCTCCCCCAACGGTTTTGCGGGCGGGGCCTCAGGGGGTACCGTGCCGCGCGCTCCGGCCGTCGACTCCCCGGCAGGTTGGCGGGCGTACTACCGCTGGACCGCGAAGCGGCCTCCCCGAGAGCTCCTCCGACAGCTGCTGACGCACCTGGAGTGGGAGGGCGGCACCCGTCGCCGGCGCCGGGCGGTCGATCTCGGCTTCGGCGCCGGCACCGACACCCTCGAGCTGCTCCGCCACGGCTGGCAGGTCCTGGCCGTGGACGGTCAGGAGGGCGCCGGCCGCTTCCTCGAGCGGCGGGTCCCGCCACGCCTTCGCCGGAACCTTACGATCGTGATCGCCCCGATGGAGGAGGTCAAGCTCCCGCCGGTGGACCTGGTGTACGCGAGCTTCTCGCTCCCGTTCTGCCCGCCGGACCGGTTCCCCAAGCTGTGGTCGGGGGTCCGACAGGCGCTCCGCCCCGGGGGGCACTTCGCGGGCCAGCTGTTCGGGGACCGGGACGCCTGGGCAGGTCAATCGCGGTTCACCTTCTGCCGCCGGGAGGAGGTGCTGCGGCTGGCCCGCGGCCTTCGCGTCGAGCTGCTCCGGGAGACCGACGAGCGGGGGAGGTCGTTCCGGGGGCCCAAGCGCTGGCACTTCTTCGACCTGATCCTCGAGAAGCCCCGTCGCCCCGCCTAGGGCGGCTCGCGCCCGGGGTCGACGTGCCCCCGGATCAGTTGGTCCGGTTCGACAGGAGGAACTCGTTGCCGTCCGGGTCCGCGAAGACGGCGCGCACGAAGCTCCCGACGGCGGTCTCGACGACCGTCGGCTCGAGCGTGACCCTGCCGCCGCGGCGGGTGATCTCCCGGCAGGCGGCCGCCGGCTCCGGGTGGAAGAAGACCACGCCGCTCACCGTGCCCGGCTCGCGGCCTCCTTCGCCCGGACCCTGGACGTGCATCGAGAGGAGCGTTGGCGTGCCGGGGAGCGCGAAGACGAGCCGACCGGATTTCTCGTCGTAGGCGAGCTCCTTGAGGCCGAGGACGTCCCGGTAGAACGTGCGGGCCCTGGTCGCGTCGGTGATGTGGACCGTCACGGCGTGCAGGCCGACGATGACATCGCTCACGCCGGCGATACGGTCGACGGCCGTATAGCCTGCCTGGCAGCCGGCGACGGGCGGCCGGTGGACGAACGGACCGCCCCGCCCGCCCCCCGGGGCCCACGGGAGCCCCGGACCACCGTCGGCGGCGAGCGGAGATGATGTAGCCGTCGGACGTGGGGAGCTCGATGTTCTGCCCCCGATGCGGCGCCCCCCGCCCGGAAGGGGCGCAGTTCTGCCCTCGTCGCGGGGCTCCCGTCGGCCCGGCCCCGTCCGGGGGCGTGCCGCCGAGCCCCCCCGAGCCTTCGGAGCCCGCCCTGCTCCGCGCGAACCGCCTGGTGTTGCTGTGGGACAAGCTCGCGCTCGGCCCGACGTACCGGATCGAGGACCCCTCCGGGACGCCGCTGGGGGAGACCGTGGTGGCGAGCCGCTTCCCCCTGGAGCTTCGGCTGGTCGACGCCCAGCAGCAGGCCGTGCTCGCCCTGAACGTCCAGCGTGTCCGGGGAGTTCGGTTCGCCTTCCTCGTCCACGCCCCG
>JASIDM010000089.1 GCA_030044695.1 Thermoplasmata archaeon | reverse complement strand
ACCTCGACCTCCTGGTCGACTTCGAGGACGGGGCTTCGGCGTTCGACCAGGTCGGTCTCATCCAGGACCTCGAAGACCTCCTCGGTCGGAAGGTCGACGTCGCCGAGCCGGCGGGTCTTCACTGGATCATCCGACCCCAGGCCCTCTTCGAGGCGATACCTCTGTGACCGCGACGGAGGACCGGCGGGGAGACGCGCTTCGGATCGCCGATATGCTCTTGGCGGCGGAGCGGCTCGGGAAGACCCTTACCGAGGGGAAGGAACGCTTCCTCACCGACCCGAACGCGCTCGACGCTACGATTCGCCGGCTCGAGATTCTCGGAGAGGCCGCCGGGAAGGTTTCGGCGACGACCCGGGGCGGCTATCCGGACATCCCGTGGAGGAAGATGCGCGGGTTCGGCTCCCTCGCGAAGCACGACTCCTGGAGGGTGGAGCCGCACCGGGTCTGGGAGTCCGTTGAGGCGCTCGCGAAGATTCGGCCCACCTCGCCCGGGCGCGGGCGGACCTTACGACCAGATCGGCCCGTCGCAAGTAACTCGTTTCGCTCCTCATGGTTCGATCCAGCCGCGGGCATCCACCCGAGGCGACGAAAGCCCCGAATCCGCTCGGAGCGATCGGCCACCGGGGGCCACTGGCGGGACAAGCCTTCGCGTCGTGGCACCGAGAGGAGGCGGCGCGCACGAGTCCGACCGCCTCACGTCGCGAACGGCAGCACCCCCGGAACGAGCGTAAGGACGATCGTCAGCGTCCCGACGATCATCAGGAGCGCGCCAAGGATCAGGCGGAGCCGTGGCTCCGGGATGCGGCGCATGAGGTAGCGGGCCCCGGCCGACGACAGGGCGGCGATCGTGATCAACGCCGCGGTCGCGGCGAGGTACACCAGGACCACATCGTGGGTCGAGGCGACGAATAGGATCGCCAGGACCTGGGTATTGTCCCCCATCTCCAGCAGGAACGTGAGCCCCAGCGCGAGAACGCGGACGCGGGCCAGGGAAGGCGCGGCCGGACCTGAGGTGGTGGCAGCCCGGACGGCGTCGGCGGGCCCCCAAAGAAGTTCTCGAACCCCGAAGGCGAGCAGCACCGACCCGCCGGCGATCTTCACCCACTCCAGGTAGGGTCCCAGGATCGTCTCCGCGCCATAGCCGATCGCCACGGAGACGACCGTCGCCGCCGCCAAGCCGACGGACGCTCCGACAAAGACGGCCCGATGGGGGTAACGGGTCGAGAGCGAAATCACGGCGAAGTTCGACTTCCCCGGGAGCTGGAGGGCCGCTACCACGGCGAAGATCAGGAGGCCTTCCAGGAGCGGGTCGGTCGCCACGAGGTCCCTGGGGCGGCGTCACCCCCCTTCCACTTGAACCCTCCCCCGACAAGCGGAGCCGCCGCGTGCCCCGACGAGTTCCGACGCCGGAGCGCGCTGGCGGACGGGTTCGGTTCCGAGGCGGGGCAGCTCGAGGAGACCTCCTTCCCGTTCCCGCGTCGGGGGACTCGATGCGGAGCTCGCCGTCAGCGGGCCGGTGAATGTGGTGGGTCGTCGTCCCGTCCGTCGCGACGAGGGTTCCGCCCTCCCCGAACCATCCGCGCCACGAGGGCGGGAGGGATCTCCCTCAGGGACCTCGACCAGGAGAACCACGGGCGCGGTGGGGAGGCCGGATCGGCCTCGGTCGCCGGGAACGTCGGCTCCTCGAGGGCATCGAGGACCAGCCCTGCCCGGAGGAACGGGGCGAGCAGGAGCTCGATCGGGCGTTCAAAGTACGACTGCGCGAGCGGCTGACCTAGGACGGCGACCCCCTCCACCGCGCGTGGAGTGAGGTACGCCCGGATCTCGAGGCCGACTGTCTCGCGGACGACCCCTCCCTCGTCGGACCACCTGGCCACCCTCGGGCTGTCGCTGCGATTGAAGCAAGGATGCGTCACCGAGAAGACGAACCGCCCGCCCGGTCCCAGCAGCTCGGGAAGGGCCCGAGCCAACGGTTCGATCTCCGGCATGTCCATGAGCGCCATGTTGCAGACCACCACGTCGAACTCCCTCGATCCCAGGGCACGGAGCGCCGCCTCGTCGGACGCGTCGACGACCCTGAGGTCGACGCGACCGGGACCGACCGCGGGCTTGCGCCTCGCCCGTTCGATCAGCTGATCGCTCAGGTCCGTGGCGACGACCGAGGCTCCGTGGCGAGCCATCCACCGGGCGAGCTGCCCGTTCCCGCAGGCGATCTCGAGGGCACGGTCGCCGGCGCGCAGGGCGAGCAGCCGCTCCAGGCTGGGTAACAGAACGCGGAGATGGAACTCGTTGCCTTCGCCCATCTGGGAGTCCCAGAACCCCGCGTTGGCGTTCCAGACGCGGCGCACCGAGTCCGAGTCGGCACGAGGCGCCGGCTTCTCGGGGTCGTCGGGCATGGGGTCCGGGGCTCGGCGAGGACGACCTCGGGAAAAGGGTGCGGGGGGAGTAGTTCGCAGGGTTCACGATCTGGGGGAGCACCACTCCCAGGGAGGCGGTGTCCTTCGAGCGGCGGACCCCCGACGATGTTCGTTCCCCCCTGCACCCGCGTCGCGGCGGCGCGGAGACGCGTCGTGGGCCGCCCGCGGGGTCGTGAGCCGCCGTCTCGTTGCGGTCGGCGTAGCCCAGGCTCGGTCGGCGGCCCCGCCGGCCGGGCTCGGCGAACACCCACCACCGCCCGCGACCAGGTGAAGGGCGTCCCACCCCCTGGGGGGCCAAACGCCAAGAGCGGTTTTCCCGTCTGCCGAGGCGATGGTGCAGTGGGACCGGGTCGACGAGCTCCGGTCCAAGGGGCGGGACTGGGGCGACATCGCGCGGGACCCGAGCGTCGACTTCCATCCCGACCCGGGCGCTGGGGACCCTGGCCGGGCGTTGCGCGCGCTCTACCACCGCAGCGGTCGGAGGGGCTTGCGGGGACCCGCGCGGGCCGCGGCGACCGGCCGGGCGGCCAAGGAGGCGACGGCACGACGGTGGACCCTGCCGCGCATCGGCTACGTCCTCGTCCCGCTGGTCGGCGTCTGGTTCCTGCTGGCGCTCGTGGCACCCTCGCCGGTCGGCCTCCTGGTTCCGGCGATACCGTACCTCGCGCTGGCCCTGGCCGGAGCGGCCGTCCTCCTCCTGTACGCTCTCTCGCGCGGTACCGCCGGACCTCGGTGGTCGAAGGTCTATCGTACCGGGGTGATCACCGGCATCGTTGGCGGCCTCCTCGTCGCGGGCGGGATCGGACTGGTCGCCACGGTCGCTCTGGGGTGTCCGTACCTACCGCCCTCGGGATCCGGCACGGCCGAGCCCGACGGCTGGACGGAGTACCACGTCGGGGCCTGGCAGGACGACGGCCGGCCGGTGGTCTTCTTCTACGGCGCCACGTGGTGCCCGTACTGCTCGGCGAGCAGCTGGGCGCTGTGGAAGGCCCTCTCCGAGTTCGGATCCGTGAGCGGGACGGCGTTCGGCTACTCCTACGGACCGCCCGAGACGATCCAGTACATCCCGGAGGTGATCCTCGCCTCGACCTCGCTGAGCTCCTCCAGCGCGTCGTTCCAGGTCAGCGAGTACGTCTACGGCTCCGACGGCGTGCTTCCCGGAACGGCGAACTGCTATCAGTCGGCCTACGTTTCCGCGTACAGCGGGGGCGGCATCCCGTTCTACGTCGTGAACGGCCAGGCGATCCACTCCGGCACGCTGGTGGACCCGGAGAGCCTGTCGGGCTGGGCCAACGGCGCGAACGGTGGCTACCACACGGTCGCCCAAGCCGTGGCGGCCGAGAACGCGTCCTCCGGGTCGCCGTGGCTCGCGGTCGACTCCGCGACCTGGTGGATGATGGCGTGGATGGCCAAGGCGTCCGGTGACACTGTCGCCTCGCTCGCCGCGGAGTACCACTGGAGCCCGGACGACGAGACACAGGTCTCGACCGATCTCGCGGCGATCGGCTAGGTCAGCGAGCGCATGCGGACCCGATCGATCCGGGAGCTCGTCTACCTCGCCGCCGGGCTCGGGCTGATCGCCTCGATCTACGCGGGGCTGGAGTCCGTCGAAGCCGGGCTGCGTTCCAGTTGCACGGTGAACGCCTTCTTCTCGTGCTCCGCCGTGGACGCGAGCGGCCGGACGAGCACGCTGGGCGTTCCCGACGCCGCGATCGGCATCGCGGGGTTCCTGGCGATCCTCGTCGTGGCCGTTCTTGCGGAGCGTCACCGCCGGGACCTTCGGTACCACCAGGGGCTGCTCGCCCTCACGACCGGAGGCGTCCTCTTCGCCTCGTACTTCGCCTACGTCGAGCTCGCGGAGATCCACGCGCTCTGTCCGGTGTGCGCCACGGCCTACGCGTTCGGCGTCCTCGCCTGGGCGGGGGCGATTTGGCTCACCCTCCGCGTCTCGAGGAAGATCGCGGACGCGGGGACGGCCGAGCCCGGGGCGGCGACGAACGAAGCGCAGGTCAGCCGACGCCCGTAGCTCTCGACCTGGCGCCGCGCCGTCAGCCCCGGGGGCGGCCGTGGAACGCCGGCGTTGGGGTGGAATTCTTCGCCGCGCCCGGCAGGATCCGGGACCCCGGCGACTCCCGAACGCGAAACCGAAGGGCGTCGAGGGCAGTCCCCGTCATCGATGAAAACTCACTTTACCTTTAATAACAAGGAGCGCTGCAGAGACGGCGGGATGCGGTGCCGCGGGGGCACCCCGGGACATCCCAGGAGAAGCAAGTGCGAGAGAGGAGCAGACGTGCTGCCGTTCGGGCGACGATCGTAGCTGTGGCCGTGGTCGGCGCGATGGCGCTGGGGGTCTTCGCGGTCCCCGGCGGCACCGCCCGAGTCCTCGGGGCGGTCGGCCTCGCTCCGGCGGTGAGCGCGTGCTCGGTGACGGTCACCCATGAGAACGACGCGGACGATGCGATCCAGCTGGCGATCGAGGCGTTCCCCGGTGGCACGATCTGTGTCGGTCCGGGAGCGTTCCCCGAGCAGCTCACGATCACCCATGCGGGCACGACGCTCCGGGGAGCGGGCGCGACCCGGACCGTGCTGGACCCCGCGTCGCCGCTGGTGATCAACACCCACGACGACGACAGCGCGAGCGCCGTCGGGAACCTGTCGAGCCTGCGCCCTGCGGCCGCGATCGTCCTGGTGGAGAACACCACCGGGGTGACGATCTCGTCGATCGGCGTCAACGGCGCCAGCGGCTCGTCGACGTTCTCCGGCTACGGCTGCGAGGACAACTACTACGGGATCGACTTCCAGAACTCCTCGGGCACCGCGTCGTCGGACCTCGTCACGGGGATCCAGCTCCCGACCGACCTGTTCGGCTGCCAGGTCGGGCTCGCGATCTACGCCTACGACGGGTACTTCCTCACGGGGGTCGCGCCGTCCCCGGCGAGGACCGTCAGCATCGTCTCCACGACGGTGACGGCGTTCGACAAGAACGGGATCACTTGCGATGATCCGGGGGAGGACTGCCTGCTCACCTCCGACGTCGTCACGGGCATCGGCCCGACGCCCCTCACCGCGCAGAACGGCATCCAGATCGCGTTCGGAGCGAAGGCGACGATCCACGGCGGAACGATCTCCCAGAGCGGCGACTTCACGGGCTCGGGCGGCTGTTCCGGCTCCGGGCAGAGCGCCTACGCGGTCTGCGCCGGCAACGAGGGCGCGGGCGTCCTGCTGTATGACCCGGCCTCGGGAACCTCGATCACCCTGACCCATGTCCTCCGCAACGAGTTCGGGATCGACCTCTACGACGATGGCAACGCGAGCAACGGCTACCAGGGGCCGGTCGCGGTGACGATCGAGGACAACTACGTCACGTCGAGCGCGGCGTACGGGATCGTCACGAACGGCGCCCCCGGTGGCAACGATTCCGCGACGATCGAGTACAACATCGTCAGCAGCTCGGCGGCCGCGGATGCCTCGACGTGGGGCTCCCCGGGCATCCTCGTCGACACCGGCCACTTCGTCGTGGAGCACAACTCGATCGTCGGGGCCTCGACCTCGTCCCGGGCCAGCAACGGGGCCGGTCAGATCCTGTGCGGACCGTACGCCAACACCGGGCCCGAGACGCCCTACCTGACCTGCTCGGTGAACACCTCGATCCCCACGGCGGCGATCGAGGGCGCGTCGGAGAGCTCCGCCAACCCGACGGTGTTGACGGTCCTCGGGAACACGTTCTCGGGCGACTCCAACGACCTCGAGACCGTCGGCGTCCTGGGAGGCGCCGTCGACGTCGACTGGGCCTAGGATCGTCCCCGACCGCCGCCGGACGCCCTAGGAGGCGTCGGGCGGCAACCTCTTCCGGCCTCGACCGACGCGCCCGGTCGGGGCCGGCGAGGGGCTATCCCGACCCTCGCCTAGCCGCCGGCGTGTCCTCCCCGATGCCGGGCACGGTCCTGCTGCTGGTCGGAGGCGACCCGGCGTTGAAGGAGCGCCGGAACGCCACGCCTGCCAACCTTTCGATGGGAGCCCGGATCTTCCTGCCTGCCAACTTGGCCGCGAAACGGCCGGGTCCCTCG
>JASIDM010000088.1 GCA_030044695.1 Thermoplasmata archaeon | reverse complement strand
GCCCCGCGGGCCCGGCCTAGGACGCGGGCGGCGGGCCGCCGGCCCGGGCGGCGAGGAGGTAGAAGCACCGCCGCTCGTGCTCGACGGTCAGCGCCGCGAAATCCTCGACGGTGTACCCGAGGTCGAACGCCGCGCGGAAGCCGTCCCGCACCGCGTGCCGCCAACGCCGCAGGGACCCGGGCTCGTGGGCGCGGATCGACGCGAGGTCGAACGGCACCTCGAGGGACGCCGCCGGTCCGGTCGGTTCCGCGACCTCCGTGGGAAGCCGCAGCCCGCTCGGCGCGGTCTCGGTGCGCAGGATCGACGCGGCGGTCGCGAGCCACCGGGCCCCCTCGTCCGGGGTCGGCAGCTCGCCGCCGAGCCGCCGCTCGGTCCGGGCCGACTCGAGCGGCCAGCGCACCCGGAGCCGGTCGCTCTCGTCGTGGGGGCCGTCCGGCGGTTCGAGGTGGCCGAAGTAGTTGGTACGGTAGCCGTCCGGGACCGCGCCCAGCCGCCGGACGGCGAGCGACGCGGCCGAGCGCTGGAGGGGATCGAACCCCCATCGGACCTCGGAGAGACCGAGCCGCCGGACCTCGTCCCGCTGGAACGACTTCAACCGGAACCCCACGAGATGGCTGCGGTACTCGGGCCGGACCACCGTGACGAGGGACTCGTGGAACAGGAGCTGCCCGTCCCAGCCGATCGAGGAGACGGTGAGCCCCGCGAGGTAGATGTCCGCGAACGCCCCGAGGACGAGCCCCCCCGTGTCCTGGATCGTCCGCAGCAGGCCCGCGGGGACGGCCAGCGGGGAGTCGCCGGCCAGGGCGGCGCGCTGCAGCTCCTCAGCGTGCCGGAACTCCTCGGGCTTCTTCAGCGGCCGTAGGGCGAACCCTTCGGCACGGCCGGCGCTCGGCACCGGCCGGCGACGGCCGAGGTGGGCTATTAAGCCGCCCCGCGCGACGGTTCACCGTCGGAGGCGCAGTTCGGCGAGCTTGTCCTCGTAGCGGACCTGGTCCCGGGGCGTGAGGTCCCAGAGCAGCTCCTCCAGGTCCGGGATGTTGCGCAGGAACTCGGCCTTGCTCTTGGTGAGCATCAGGTGCTCGAACTTCCGACGCGCGGTGAAGTACGCGCCGACCAGGTAGCCGCCGACGATGACGAGGATCGGGCCGAGGATGACGAAGACGAGGTCGTAGTTCGCGCCGCCCTTGTTGGTCGACGCGTCGATCGTGGTGAACGGGTAGGCGTCCATGAGCGGAGTGAACGCTCCGAGGGCGAGGATCGTCAGGAGGAAGCCGGCGGCCAGGACGAGGATCGAGATCGCCGCCCGTTCGGTGCGCAGCCAATGCCGGAAGCGCCGCTCGAAGGTGAGCTCGTTGCCCGGTCCGGCCATGCGTGGGGGGCCAATCCCCCCACCTTAAGATTCTTCCTCGGCGCGCCACCGGGGTCCCGGAACCGGGTTCCGCCGGCTCCTACGGGTCCTCCGGCTCGGGCGGGAGCGCAGGCGGCGGCGTCCGTCCGTAGGCGAGGGGCCGGTCCGAGGCCGTGCTCCCGCCGCTCACGCTCGGAGCCGGTACGTCGTCCAGCATCCCGCGCCGGCCCCGATAGGCCAGGATCGACCCGAGCAGGACGATGATCGGGGCGGCGATCGCCCCCGCCGTCCCCGCAGCGGGGCCGAGGCCGAGGAGGACGAACGCGACGACGCCGAACAGTCCCCCGACCCAGGGCCCGCCGGCGCCGCGCGACGCGCCGCTCGCCGGCCGGAGGGAGAGCAGCCCTCCGGCGACCTCCAGGGTCAGCAGCGCCACCGCGCTGAGCAGGGCGGCGGAGAGCCCGGTGGCGGTCGGCACGCGGACCGCGCCCAGGTAGGTCGCCGCGGCGGCGAGGGCGAGGATCCCCCCCATGCCGGCCCGCAGCGACACCGCGTAGAACGGGACCGCGGCGCTCGCCCCCCAGTACCTCGAGCGGACGAGCAGCCGCTGGGCGACCTCGGTCCCGACGACGATCCCCCCGAGGAGGATGGCGGCGCCCGGCAGGGCCGCGTTGGCGAACGCGGCGGTGAGCAGCACGTACGCGGCCGCGACCGGGACCCCGACGAAGAGGCCGACGGTGTAGGCGGCGAGCACCTTGCGCTCGTCGAAGACGGTCACCGGCACCTGCGGGGTGGCGTACCGGCCGACCTCCCACCACAGGAACCCTCCCGAGAGGACGACCCCGACCAGGCCCCCGAGGGTCAACGACGCGACGACCATCGCTAGGCCAGCCTGCGCCCGACGGCGAGGAAGCCGGTGTGCCCGAGCATGTCGAACCCGGGTCGGGTCCCGCCGTCCCCGACGTGGATCGGCCGCTCCAGCAGCTCGAGCGCCCGCGTCTCGCCGAGCCCGGCGTCGCGGAGCTCGCGCACGGTCCGCTCCAGCTGGTTGTACGTCGGGGTGTACGTCGCGAGGTGCCCGCCGATCCGGAGCGCGGAGGCGCTCGACCGGACGACCGTCCACGGCTCCGGGAGGTCGAGGAGGACGGCGTCCACCCCGGCGTCCCCGGGCCCGATCGAGCCGAGCTCACCCAGGTGGAAGCGGACCCGAGCGCCGAGCCCGGCCCGTTCGACGTTCCGACGCGCCGCCTCGAGGAACTCCGGCCGACGCTCGTAGCTGAGCACCAGCCCGTGGGGCCCGACCAGCGTCGCGAGCACGATCGTGAGCGCGCCAGAGCCGGTGCCGGCCTCGGCGACGGTGGATCCCGGCTGCACGCCGGCAAGGTAGGCGAGGTGCATGGCGTCCTTCGGCGTGACGATCTGCGGGCCTCGCTCGATCGCGCCGAGAAGGTCCCCGAGCGACGGGCGGACGAGGCGGTAGCGGCGCCCCACCCACGCGACGGTCCCTCCCGGGGGGCGTCCGAGCTCGGCGGAGAGGTCGAGCACGCCGCGGTCGCCGATCGCCTGCGGAGCGCCCTGCAGTCGGACGAGGACGGCGGGCGCCCCCGCCAGGACGAGCGCCCCCACGTCGCCCTCGGTCCAGACGTCGGTCATCGTCGCTCCGCCTCGGCGGCCCCCCGGAGCTTGCCCGACCGAGCGAGCAGGATTAGCGCCTTGCCCCTGGCCAGGGCAACGCTCCCCTCGCGAAGGCCATCCGTCTGCACGGAGCGGCTCGAGGGCCGGCCGAGCCGGTCGGGCTTATAGTGGCGTCCCGCGTCGGGCGCGCCCGGAGGGAGCCCCCACGCACGGGACCGAGCGGTCGCGAGGACCGATGGCCGTCGGGAGCTCCCCGGCCAGGGGCCGCCGGCGGCCTCGCGCGGGCATAGTGTAGTCTGGTCATCACATAGGCTTGCCAAGCCTATAACCCGGGTTCAAATCCCGGTGCCCGCATCCGACCGTCGGCGCCGGCCCCGCCGCAGCGTGGGGCCGCGGGTGCCCCCGACCCGAGCGCCCGACCTCTCGGAGTCCCGAAACGCCAAGAGAGCCGCACCTCTCGGCCGTCCCTACCGATCATGGATCCTAGCGCCCCGGTCCTCGAGACGTACGACCTCGGCTACGCCTACGCCCCGGACCGGTTCGCCGTGCGCCACCTCTCCCTGGCGCTCCGCCGCGGCGAGGTCCTGGGGCTGCTGGGCCGCAACGGTGCCGGCAAGACGACCACGGTCCGGCTCCTCACGACCCTGCTGCCACCGACCGAGGGGACGGCCGTCGTGCTGGGCCAGGACATCCGGAACGGCGGCCGGGGGCTGCGCTCGCGGCTCGGCGTGGTGCTGCAGTCCGAGTCGCTCGACTTCGTGACCGTCGAGCGGAACCTGACGCTCTACGCGTTCCTCTGGGGCGTCCCCCGCGAGGTCGCGAAGAGCCGGGCCGAGGAGATGATCGAGCTGTTCGAGCTCGGGCCGGCCCGGCGCCGCAAGCCGTGGGCTCTCTCCGGCGGGGAGCGCCGCCGGTTCCAGGTCGCGCGGGAGCTGATGCACGACATGGAGATCCTCTTCCTGGACGAGCCGACGGTCGGCCTGGACGCGATCGCCCGACGGCGGATCCTGCGCTACCTCCGGGAGCGGGCGCGGAACGGCCTGTCGATCGTCTTCACCACGCACATCCTCCACGAGGCCGACACGCTCTGCGATCGGATCGCCGTCCTGCACCTCGGCCGGCTGATCGCCCTCGATTCCGCCGAGGAACTGAAGCGCCAGCACGGCGGCGCCCGCGAGGTCTCCCTGACGTTCGCGGCGCCGCTGACGGGGGAGCTTCGCGCGGAGCTCGGCCGCGAGCTCACCGCCCGGGGGGCGGTCGTCCTGGCCGAGGAGCCCGGCGCGACCGTCACCGGCCGGCTCGCCTTCCAGGCGAGCGCCGCGGAGGAGCTCCTGCCGTGGATCACCGGCTGGTCGCAGCTCCACGGGATGGCGATCGAGCGGATCGGCGTCGAGTCGGCGACGCTCGAGGGCGCGTTCCTCGGTATGATCGAGGCCAACGACGACGACGCGCCCGAGGAGGCGCCCTCTGCGGGCACGGCACGCCTCCCCCCGGGGACCGGAGGCTTGTCGTGAGGCTGCCGCCGGTGCTGCGCCTCGTGGCGCGGAACTTCGCCTCCAACCTCGACCCGCTGACGATCATCATCCGGTTCGGCCAGCCGGCGATCACGATCGTCGTGCTCGGCACGATGTTCAGCTCGATCATCTCCACGAACGTCACCGGCGGCACGTCGTACACCGCCTTCCTCGTGCCGGGGATGGTCGCCTTCCAGATGATCACCGGCGGGGTGGTCTCGGGGAACCTGTTCTGGCTCGACCGGCGCTGGGCGATGGTCGAGCAGATCTTCAGCGGGCCGTTCCTCCGATCGGAGTACCTCGGCGGGCTCGTGCTCACCACGATGCTGTTCTCGCTCGTCGGGGTGGGGGTGATGATGCTCGTCGGGCTGCCGTTCATCGGCCTGCCGGCGCTGTCGCCGTTCCGCCTCGGCGCGGTCCTGCTGACGGTCGCGCTCGGCAGCATCTTCTTCGCCGGGCTCCTGATCGCGCTCGGCACCCGGCTGCGGTCGGCCAACGCCTACTTCACGATCCAGTCGTTCCTGCAGCTGTTCGTCATCTTCCTCTCGACGGTCTACTACCCGGTGACGTCGTCGACCCCGAAGGTCCTCACCGTGATCTTCTACGGCAACCCGCTCACGTACGCCGCGGACACGATCCGCGACAGCTTCAACGCCCGGCTCGGGCCGGGGGACCTCGTCTCGCTCGGCGTCCTCGGCGGCCTGGCGGCCGTCGCCTTCGGCGCGGCGATCTGGGGGTTCCGCACGATGGACCTCGGCCCGATCCAGTGAGCCCGCCCCGGGGAACGGCCGGCGGGGGCGACGGCTCCCGCCGACGGTCCGCGCGACGCTTTTGGTCTCACCGGAGTACCCCGGGCCGTGGCACGGGTGCGCAGGGTCGCGGTCCCGGGTCACCGGGCGTTCGAGTACGTCTCCCAAGGCAAGGGGCCGGCGACGCTCCTGGTCCACCCGGGCGGTCCCGGGCTGACGTACCACTATCTGCGGGGCCTCCTCGCGCTCGCCTCGGCCCACCTGCGGGTGATCCTGTTCAACCCGCGGGGGGTCGGCCACAGTTGGGCCCCACGCCGTCCGAGCGAGTACACGGTCCCCCGCCTCGCCGAGGACGTCGAGGCGATCCGCAAGGCGCTGCGGATCCGCGAACTGCACCTGCTCGGCTTCTCCGCCGGGGGGTTCGTGGCCCTCGAGTACGCCCACCGCTACGAGCGGAACCTCACGTCGCTGCTCCTCTGCGGTACCGCCGGCGGCGCCGAGGAGGTCCGCGCCGCCAACCGGCTGATGGTCGCGGCCGCCCCGCCGCGCCGGCGCGCGCGACTGCGCGAGCTGACCCGCGCGCGCGCCTTCGACTCCCCCGAGTACCAGGCCCTCTGCGAGGCGATCGTCGCGCCGTTCTCCACGCGGTTCCTGCGCGGGGTGCCGCGGGACTGGAAGGCGACGCGCAGCTTCCCGGGGCCGTACCGCGCCATGATGTGCCGGAGCGGGGACGCCTTCCGGGTCGACGGGTCGATCTCGCGCTGGGACGGACGCCGGTACTACTCGAGGATCGAGGTCCCCACGCTGGTCGTCGTCGGGCGGTACGACTTCTTCTTCGAGGCGGCGGTGGAGGCCAACGAGCGGATCGAGCCGGCGCACCTGCGGGTGCTGCCCCGGTCCAGCCACCTCGCGATCCTCGAGCAGCCCAAGGAGTTCGTGGGGACGGTCCGCGAGTTCCTGGGGGACGTGACCGGGGGCTGACCCCCGGGGGCCGACAGGGGTAAAGTCCGCGCCGGCCCTTCTCCCTGCGGAGGACGATGACGCCCCCGGCGAAGCGCGCGGAGGACAGCGCCGTCGCCCCCGAGTCGATCCGGCTGCGCCTCACGGCCGAAGCGCGCACCGCGCTCGCCGAGGCGCTCGCGGGGCGGCCCGCCGGCTCCGGCGTCCGTATCTGGGTCGAGCGCGGGATGCGGCCCCACGCGCAGATGATGATCGACCGACCGAGCGTGCGGGACGTCCCGCTCGTCGTCGACGGGCTGACCCTCCTGGTCGACGCCACGAGCGTCCCGTTCCTGCGCGACGCGGAGGTCCGCTACCGCCTCGATGCCACCCCGGCGGGGTTCGAGGTCGTCGGACCGTTCCTGCCCTCCCGGCTCGAACCGGCCGCCCCGGCCACCGAGGACGCGCCGTCGGCGGCCGCGACCGCCTCCGGTCCCCAGGCGGCGGCCGAGGAGCGCGTGCGGCAGGCGCTCAAGAACGTCTACGACCCCGAGATCCCGATGAACGTCGTCGACCTCGGTCTGCTGTACGGCTTCGACTGGGCCCCGGACGGGGCGTTGCGGATCCGCATGACGATGACGAGCCCGGGCTGCCCGGCGATCGAGGAGCTCGTCCACGAGGTCGAGGAGGCGGCCCGGACCGCCTCCGGCGCCCCGTCGGTGAAGGTCGACATCGTCTGGGAACCGCCGTGGGGCCCGGAGCGGATGACCGACTTCGCCCGGCGGCAGTTCGGCTACGCCTAGGCGGGACCGGTCCGATCAGCCGCCGGGGTTCCGGGGCAGCGGAGCCCCGCACGCCTGGCAGCTGCGCCGCAGCGGGACGTTGGAGGCCCCGCACTTCGGGCAGATCTTGGAGCCGTGCACGGACTGCGCGGGCCCGACCGGCGGCAGCCACCGGGACATCGCCGAGCTGCGCTGGGACTCTTCGTCGCGGCGTCGATAGAGCCCGACCCCCACGGCCAGGATCACCCCGGCCGCGAGCGCCGAACCGAGAAGCAGGGACGGCGTGACCCACCAGAACGCGGGGCGACCCCGGACGTCGATCAGCACCGAGGTCGAGACGCGAGCGCCGACGGCGTCGGTGACGATGCACTGGGCCGTGTAGGTCCCGGTCGAGCCGTACGTCGCCGAGCCGTTGGCGGAGCTCCCCCCGCTCGCCCCGACGATCGACCCGCCGTTCCCGAGGTCCCAGCGGACCGCCAGCGGCCGGGTCCCGCCGGCCGCGGTGCAGCGGAACGTCAGCGCCGATCCGACCGTCGCGTTGAGCGTGCTCACGGACGCGTCGAGGGTCGGCGCGGGATTGACGACCACCGTGATCGGAGCGGTGATGACGAAGCTCGACGGGTCCGAGACGTTGCAGTCGACGTGGTAGGTCCCCGCCGCGGCATACGCCCAGCTCGTCGTGCCCGGACCGGCGCGATAGCTCGAGCCGCTCGTGAAGTTCCAGGCGAACTGGTACGGCGGGGCGCCCCCCGCCGGCGTGCAGGCGAAGCTGTCGGGGAGCCCGGTGTCGACCGTCGACAGGCTCGCCGAGACCGACGCGACCAGGGGCGCCGGGGTCCCGAAGACGACCACGTTCGACTGCGTCGCCGAGGTCCCGCCGGGCGTGCACCCGGAGCAGTCGTCGACCGTCACGACGTAGAACGCGTAGTTCGCGGAAGCATCGAGCCCCGAGACCGTCGTGCCGTTGACCCCGGGCCGGTCCGTGAGGTTCGCCGCCAGCGAGGTCGTTCCGCCGGCGACCTCCTCGACCTGGTAGTACCCCCGCGCGATCCCGCCCCCGTAGCTCGCGTTGTTCGTCCAGTTGAGCTGGACGGCGGTGGAGCCGAGCGCCCGCGCGGTGAGGTACGCCGTCGTCGGCTGCGTCATCTCCAGGATCGAGCTGTACGTCTCGGTCGTCCTCGCCCCGATCCCGAGCAGCCCGCCGGTCGTGGTGTACTCGGTGACGTTCCACCAGTAGGTCGATCCCGGGCCCAGGTTGTCGACGACGACCGTGGCCGTCGACTCGGCCCCGACGTTGGTGACGTACGTCCAGGGACCGGTCGGGCCGGAGCGAGCGTAGAACACCGAGTAGTTGTCGAACCCCGCGGCGGTCGACGCCGTCCAGTTGAGGCTGATGGCGGCCGGGGCGAGGCCGTCCTCGCCCAAGCCGAATGCCGCCGCCGCGGCTCGGGCCGTCGCCGACGGGACCGCGGCGGACGCCGGCGTGGGGACGGCGACCGCCGACGCCGCCGGGCCGGCGAGCAAGAGGAGGCCGACCAGGCCGATCAGCACCGCGAGGCCGGAACCGGACCGAGGGCGCCGAGCTGTCGCCATGAACGCCTCCGGTTCTCTCGAAGTTGGGGGTGATATACCTTGCTCTAACCGCGGCGACGCCCGACGCACGGGGCGCCGTTCGCCCCCCGGACCGCGGGGGTCGTGAAGCGCTCCGTCGTCCCCGAGCGGAACGTCACGCGCGCGGGAGCCCGGGATCGGGCTCCTGCGCCCCAAAAGTCAAATACGGTGCCTTGGGTGGCCGACCCCTTGGCGGCCGCTGCGATCCTCGCGGCGACCGAGAAGAGCAGCGTGAGCGACCGCTCCGGTTCCCTTCTCCGGTCCCCGGACGAGTACACCCGCTTCGAACGCGCGCGGATCCTCGGCGCCCGGGCGCTGCAGGTCTCGCTGGGGGCCCCGATCCTGATCGACGTCCGGCCGGACCTGGTCGACCCGGTGGAGATCGCCGAGCTCGAGTTCGCCGCCGGGCGGATCCCGATCACCGTCCGCCGGCAGGGCCGCGCCTAGGTTCCGGCCGCTAGACCCCGGCGTGGTCGAGCGCCCGCGCGCAGGCGCATGTCGGCTCGTGGGCCAGGCTCGGCAGGAGCCGCCGCAAGAGCCGCCCCATCCGCTCGGTGTTGCGGGCCATGGTGGCGAGGATCTCCGCGGTCTCGACCGGGCGATCGGCCCAGACGTCGTAGTCGGTGACCATGGCGAGGCAGGCGTAGCAGGTCGCCCGCTCACGGGCCAGCGTCACCTCGGGAACGAGCGTCATCCCGATGATGTCCGCGAAGCCGCGGAAGTACGCCGACTCCGCGCGAGTGCTGAACCGGGGCCCCTCGACGCACACGTAGCACTTCCCCTCGGCGAACGGGCTCTCCACGGCCCGGCCGGCTTCCACGGCCGAGCCCACGAGGTCCGGGCAGAACGGATCGGCCAGGGAGACGTGGTAGACCTTGCCCCCGTCGAAGAACGTCGTCGGCCGTTGCTTGGTGAGGTCGACGAACTGCGACGGGAGGACGAACGTGCCGGGAGGGAGCTCCTCCCGTAGCGAGCCGACGGAGCTGACCGTGACGATCGCCTCCGCCCCGAGCGACACCAGGGCATCGACGTTGGCCCGGTAGTTGACCCGATGCGGGGGGATGGTGTGCCCGGGGCCGTGGCGGGGGAGGAAGAGGAGGCGCACGCCGCCGACGTGGCCCTCCTCGATCGGGCCGGAGGGCGCTCCCCACGGGGTCGCGACCCGATGGAGCGTGCGGGCGCCGTCGTCGAGGACCCCGGCGACGCCGGAGCCCCCGATCACGCCGATGGTCCTTCGGGGCGGCACCGTCAGCCCCGGCCCCCGTCCGGGCCCGCGGGGCGGGCGCGGGCGAGGAAGCGGGCCATCACCACTTCGCCGCGCGTGCGCTCGACGAGCGCTCGCGCCTGGTCCTGCTTCGGCTTTAGCTGGACGATCGCCCGGCTCGTGTCGAACCGCATCAGCGCCTGGGCGAGCCCCTCCATGAGCTCGAGGTACCGCTCCGCGCCCGCGAGGTCCTCGTGGCCGAGGCGCTCGAGCACAAGGCGGCGGACCTCGCCGACGACGTCGCCGAGGCCGAGCAGGTACGGTTCCGGCTCGACGTCGAGCTCGCTCGGGCCGGGCAGCGCCTGGCCGTCCACGATGGCGCCGAGGAGGCTCGCCTCGACGGCCTCCTGGAGCGCGTCGTGGACGAGCGGCTCGTCCGCCCGACCCTCGCGACGGAGCCGGTCCGAGAGCTCCGTCAGCGTCGTCCGCACCGAGGCGAACTCGGAGGCGGTCGCGCTGCCCGCGTGCAGCCGGGTCATCGTCGTCTGGGCGAGCCGGCGCAGGCGACGGGCCTGCTGGTAGAGCTCCTCGCGGCGCAGCTCCCGCTGGCGAAGGTGGGCCTCGATCTCCCCGAGGACCCCCTCGGAGAGCGGCCCTCCGACGGCGCTATCGGAAGAGGGTGAACCGGGCCGCATCGCCTCCCCCGTCCAAGAGCCCCAGCCGGACCCCCGCGTCCAGCCAGCCGTGGGCGTAGCTCACGGCGGCGAGAGCCCGATCGCGGTCCCCCTGCGCGAGGAAATGCTCCGCGTCGGCGAGGTACGCCCGCGCCATCTGCAACAGGTCCTCGGAGCCGCCGCGCAGGAACGATCGCTCCGGAGTGCCGAGGCGCACCGCGGCGAGGGCGCCGCGGGTCAGCTCAAGGTAGCGGGTCAGCAGCGGGGATGGGGACGAAGGGACGGACGGCTCGCCCGGCGAGGCCGCGGGGCGGCTCATCCCTTCGGCACCTTCTCCCAGTCCTTCAGGAACCGGGCGAGCCCGAGGTCGGTGAGCGGGTGCTGGACGAGCTTCTCCATCACGGTGTACGGCATCGTGGCGATGTCCGCGCCGACCTTGGCCCCCTCGACGACGTGCATCGGGTGGCGGACGCTGGCGACGAGCACCTTGGTCGGGACCCGATAGTTGCGATAGATCGTGACGATGTCTCGGACGAGCTCCATGCCGTCCTGGCCCTGGTCGTCGAGCCGCCCGATGAACGGGCTCACGTACGTCGCCCCGACCTTCGCGGCGAGGAGGGCCTGGTTGGCGCTGAAGACGAGGGTCATGTTCACCCGCGTTCCCTCCCCGGCGAGGATCCGGGTCGCCCGGAGGCCGGCCGGGGTCATCGGGATCTTCACGTAGATCGCCGGGTGGAAGCCGCGCAGGTGCCGACCCTCGCGCAGCATCCCCTCGGTGTCGGTCGCGACCACCTCGGCCGAGACCGACGGCACGCCGAGATCGCAGATCTCGCGGAGGACCGACTCGAACGTACGGCCCTCCTTCGCCACCAGGGTCGGGTTCGTGGTCACCCCGTCCAGGATGCCGATCTCCCACATCGTCCGGATCTCGGTCACGCTCGCGGTGTCGAGGAACAGCTGCATCGTCGCGGCTCCGTCCCGTCGGGGGAACCCCGGGGGGTTAGGTGATTTTCCCCCTGAGCCGGAGCAGCTCGAGGGTCTCGTCGCGGAGGCGCTCGAGGGTGAGCCCCGCGGCCTCCAGCCCCTCCGCCCCCGCCGGGGGGGCCGGCAGGTCCGGCAGGCCGAACCGACGGACCGGCACGGGCCGGTTCTCGGCCGTCAGGGCGGCGACGAGCGTTCCGAGGCCCCCCGGGGTGGGCGCGGCCTCCGCCACCAGGATCGCGCCGGTCTCGCGGGCCGCCCGGAGGATCGCCGCCTCGTCGAGCGGCTTCACGGAGGCGAGATCGAGGACCCGGACGGAGATCCCGACCCCGCGGAGCTCGTCGGCGACGGTGAGCGCGGGCCCGACGAGCGGCCCCAGCGCCAGGATCGCCAGGTCGGTTCCCGAACGGAGCTCGCTCGCCCGTCCGATCGCGAACTCGCCCCGGGTCACGGCCGGGGCCGAGGGCTCGGGGAGCCGCAGGTAGGCGCTCCCCGCCCGGTCCGCCACGGCCTCGACGGCCGACCGGACGGTCGGCCCGTCCGCGGGGGCCACGACGAGGAGCGCGGGGATCCCGCGCATCAAGGCGAGGTCGTCCGGGACGATCGGGGCGCTCGCGGCCCCGGGGCCGGTCTGCCGCGAGGGGAAGCCGACGACCTTGACGTTCCGGCGGGGGACCAGGAGGGTGCGGGCGATCGGGGGAAAGAACGCCTCGATCAGCCACGGCAGCGGCCCACCCAGGAAGACGGGTCCGCCCCCGTCGCTCCGCTCGAGCGTCGGCCCGACCGGGTCCCCGGCGGAAAGTCGCAGGTGCCGAGCGGGGTACCTCGTGGCGAACTCGGCGGCGTGGTATGGGTCGGGGGGCCCGATCTCCACGACCGCCAGCGAGGGGAGCCGCTCGCCGGCCGCGAGCAACCCGGCGTGGTACGCGTCCACCGGGGACGGCGATCCGGCGGGGTCGCTCACGATCCGCCCCCGGAGGGAGGGACGTCCCCGTCCCGAGGGCAACGGTCCCGCGGTCCGACGCGGGGTCCCGGTGCCTCCGGTCGCGTCGGGGCTTCGCGGGGCGCGCCCCGGCCGTCCGGCCCGAACCGGCCGGCCCGCGGACGGTTCATGGCCGTCGGGTGACCTTGGTGCGGGCAGCGGGTCGCGCCTTAGGGCGCGGACTCGCCCGAGGTCCCGCCCGACGGGGAGGCGTCGTCGCCGACGCTCGGAGCGTCGCCAGGTCCTCGGCGTACCGGGCGTAGCCCCGGTCATCCAACGGCGTCTCGAGGTAGCCGGGGACCTCCGTCCAGCGCCGGTCGCGGACGATCCTGCGCATCCCCTCGGCCCCGATCTCCCCGCGGCCGATGTTCTCGTGCCGGTCGAGGTGGGAGCCGAGCGGGGCCTTCGCGTCGTTCAGGTGGAACGCTCGAACGTTCGCCTCGCCGATCGTCGCTCGGATCCGGTCGACGAGGACCCCGTAGCCGTCGTTCGACCTCAGGTCGAAGCCGTTGGCGAAGAGGTGGCAGGTGTCGAGGGTCACCCCGAGCCGTTGGGCGTTCGGCACCCGGCCCAGGACGTCGGCGAGCTCCTCCAGCGAGCTGCACAACGTCGTGCCCTGCCCCGCGGAGTTCTCCAGGAGCAGGCGGGTCGGGGAGCCGTCGGTCGCCTCCAGGGCCGACGTCAGGCTCTCGCAGAGGGTGGAGATCCCCGCCGGGATCCCGGCCCCCAGGTGCGCTCCCGGGTGGAAGATCAGGGCGTTGACGCCCAGCAGGTCCGCCCGACCGATCTCGTCGCGGAACGCCGTGCGCGAGCGCTCGAGCATCTCCGGCTTGGGGCTCGCGAGGTTCAGCAGGTAGCCGTGGTGGATGGCCGTCGCCCGGAGCGGCGAGGCACGCACGGCCTCCCGGAACCGCTCCGCCGCCTCCGGCGTCACCGGCGGACCGCTCCACATCTGGGGGCTCTTCGCGAAGATCTGCAGGGACTCCGCCCCGAGGCGGCCGGCCTCGGTGACCGCCTCGGAGAAGCCGCCGGAGATCCCCAGGTGGGCTCCGAGGTACATCGCCCGCCCGACGCGGCCGGGTCGATTACCCTAGCGGGCCCTGGGGAGGCTGACAGCTTTCCGCGGTTCCCGTAGGCTCGCGCACTTCAGTACCGCGCGGAACGCCAGTGGGCTTAACTGCCGGGTTCGGAATGGGACCGGGTGTTTCCCCACCGCTTTGGCCGTCAGCCGAAGCGGCCGAGCGAGGCCGGCTATTTAATCCTGCTCGGCGCCGGGGGACCGACGTTCCCCGACGGCGGGGGCGTCGCAAACCTTCAATGCGCGGACCCCCGTGCGACCGCCGAGCGGGCGGTCGTTCGCCCCGCTCGAGGGTGAGCCGTTCGTGCCGGAGGAGTCGGAGCTCAAGGTCCCCGAGTACCGCCTGCGGCTCGACGTCGACCCGGAGGGGCTCCGATGGGAAGGGACCGTGGAGCTCGACCCCGTCGGCGGTGGGCGGCCGCTCGTCCTCGACGCCGAAGGTCTCGCGGTGAGCTCGGTGCGGGTCGGGGCACGGCCCGCGACGTTCGCCTACGACACGGGCTCGCACCGGCTGGCGATCGACCGGGCGCCGCACGACGGGGGTTCCGTCGCGGTCGACTTCTCCGGGGCGGTGGAGGCGAAGAGCCTCTACGGGATGTACCGTTCGCGCCACGGCGACGGCCAACTGATCACCACCCACTGCGAGCCCGCTGGGGCGAGGCGGATCTTCCCCTGTCTCGATCGGCCGGATCGGAAGTCGCGCATCCGGCTGACCGTCCGAGCCCCGTCGGATCTCGAGGTGATCTCCAACGCCCCCGTCCGCGCCACGCGGCCGGAGAGCGGGCGGACGGAGTGGACGTTCGAGCCGACACCCGAGATGTCGACGTACCTGTTCTACCTCGGCGTCGGCCGGTTCGACTCGCGGCGCGAGCAGGCCGGGACCCTGGCGGTCCGGGTCGCGGCGCCCCCGGGGCGCGGCGACGCCGGGGCCTGGGCGCTGCGCTCCGCCGGACGGATCGTCCGGGCCTACGAGGCGTACTACGGGATCCCCTACCCGCTGCCGAAGCTCGACCTGATCGCCGTCGCGGAGCACGCCTTCGGCGCGATGGAGAACTGGGGGGCGATCAGCTACCAGGAGACCCGCCTGCTCGTCGACGGCGCCAGCAGCTCGTTCTCCACCCACGACGTCTTCACCACCACGGCCCACGAGATCGCCCACCAGTGGTTCGGGAACCTCGTGACGATGCGCTGGTGGGACGACATCTGGCTCAACGAGAGCTTCGCGGCCCTCATGGAGACGAAGATCACCGACGCCCTCGAGCCGACGTTCGAGCCGTGGGACGACTTCCTGCTGCGGACCCAGGGCAAGGCCTGGGCGCTGGACGGCGACTCCCTGCGGGCGACCCACCCGGTCCGGGCCCACGTCGATCGCCCGGAGGAGCTGAGTCAGATCTTCGACGAGATCAGCTACGGCAAGGGCTCGAGCATCCTCGCCATGTTCGACCGGTACCTCGGCGAGGAGCGGTTCCGCGCGGGCGTCACGGACTACCTGAAGACGTTCCGCTACGGCAACGCCCGGACGGAGGACCTGCTCGCCGCCCTCGGCCGGGCGAGCGGCGAGCCGGTCGGCGAGCTGGCCGCCCCGTGGATCGACCGGCCCGGTCTCCCCCTCATCACGGCGGACGCCGCCCGCAACGGGGTCGTCCTGACGCAGCGCCGGTTCGGGTACCTGGGGACCACGGAGGAGCCCCCGTGGCCGATCCCCCTCACGCTGGACGTCGGTACGGAACGCCGCCGCCTGCTGTTCCGCGAGCGACAGGCCCGCCTCGAGGTCGCGGACGGCGCCCCCGTGCTGCTCAATCCGGGCTCGATCGGCTTCTACCGGTGCCGGTACGACCCCGAGCTGCTCGGACGGCTGCTTGCGGTGCTCCCGCGCCGGCCCGCGCTGGACGGCTGGGCCGTCCTGGACGACCTCGCCGCCTTCGTCCTCTCCGGCGACGCCGACTGGGCGACGTACGCGCGCGCCGTCGAGGCGTTCTCGGGCCGGTCGGACCGCCTGCTCGCGGAGTCCCTGGCCGGGAGCCTCGCCGGCTTCGCGCTCCAGGTCCCCGACGCGGCGGCCGTGGGCCGGACCGCTCGGGCCTACCTCCGTCGGGGGATCGAGCAGGTCGGACTGGAGCCCCGGCCCGGCGAGCCCGCCGGCGCGGGCATCGCGCGCGACCGGCTCGCCTTCGCCCGCGTGCGGGTCGATGCCGAGTTCGCCGCCGAGCTCTCCCCGCGCTTCGACACCTGGGCGCGCCTGGACCCGGATCTCCGGACGTCGGTCGCGATCGCCCGGGTCCGGGCCGGGGGAGCCCGTGGGGTCGAGGCCGTGCGGGAGGCGCTCCGCCGGCCCGGTTCGGACATCGAGGCGCTCCGGCTCGAGCGGGCCCTCGCCTGGAGCGGCGACCCCGGCGAGGTCCGGCGGATCCTCGACCTGGCGTCCGCCGGGGGGATCAACCGCAGCCACGTCTTCGGGATCGCCCTCCAGGCCGCGGGGAACCCGGCGGGGCATCAGGTCGGCTGGCAGTGGCTCCAGGAGCGTCTGGAGACCCTCACCGACGTCTTCCGCGGCTCGGGGTACCTGCCGCTGCTGCTCGAGCACACCCTCCCGCTGTTCGGACGAGGACGGCTCGCCGAGGTCCGCCGCTTCTTCGGCGACCACCCCACGCCGGAGGGGACGCGGGGCCTCGCCAAGGGGCTCGAGCGGCTCGAGATCCTCGAGCGGCTCCGGGGCCGCCTCAGCTAGGGCGGCGACGCGGGGGCGACGTCACCGCGGGCCGAGGGGCCCGGTCCGCGGCGGACCAGATGTACCAGGTCCCGCGGGCCTGGCTCAGGCGCTCGCCCTCGCGCCCGACCAGGTTCCCTTCCGCGAAGGCGATGTGGCGCCCGCGTCGCAGCACCCGGCCCACGGCCGTGAGCACCCCGCCCTCGCGGGCCGCCCTGAGGAACTCGACGTAGAGCGACGTCGTCGCCGTCGTCTCCTCCTCGGTCAGCAGGGAGACGACCGCGCCCCCCATCGCGGTGTCGAGGATCGTCGCGTAGACGCCCCCGTGGACGACCCCGTTGATGTTGAGGTGCCGTGCCTCGACCTTGCCCGAGACCGTGCAGTAGCCCCGGCCGCTCTTCTCGGCCAGGACGCGGAAGCCGACCTCGGCATGGAAGCCCCCCCGGCGGGCCGCGCGGAACAGATCCGGGCTCGGGCGCGTCGGTCGGGGCTCGGCCGGCAGCGTCGGGCGTCGCACGACCGTGGCAGCCTCCGAGCCGCATAAGTAGGGGCCCGCGCCGTCGGACGCCATGGCACGGGCCCCGGCGCGGGGCGGCACGGCCGTCTTCGAGGCGCCTCCCAACATCGCCCTCGTGAAGTACTGGGGGATGCGGGATCCGGAGCGCGTCCTCCCGTACAACTCCTCCGTCTCCGTCACGTTGGCCCGGCTCCGGTCGCGGACCGTGGTGCGCTTCGACGCCGGGCTCGACGCCGACGTCGTGGTCCTGAACGGCGTCGTCGCCGACGGCGGGCCGCGGACGGCCGTCGTGCGGATGCTCGAGCGGGTGCGGGAGCGGGCCGGCCTCCGATCCCGCGCCGAGGTCCGCTCGGAGAACAACTTCCCGACCGCGAGCGGGCTCGCCTCGAGCGCGAGCGGCTTCGCCGCCCTCGCGGGGGC
>JASIDM010000087.1 GCA_030044695.1 Thermoplasmata archaeon | reverse complement strand
CGAGGATAACCCGGGCGGGTCGGCCGCCCGGGAGGGGCGCCCTGGTCGGGAGTTCCGGTCCGGTGCGGGCGCACCGGACGTTCGAACCCGAGTCCCAGGCTCGACAGACCTAGATCCTAGACCGCTAGACTACCAGGGCACGCCCGCCGAGCTATCCGCCCCCCGCTATGAACCTTACCGCGGCCGGGGCGCGCGTCACGCGGGAGCCTGGACGCGCCCGGGCGCGCGCGCCCCCGCGCGTTCGAGCGCGGTGGGAGGCCCGCGCGTTTCCCGTGGACGCCGACGTTTTAGTACCGGACCGCGGGCAAGACCGTTCGGCATCCGCCGGTGAGAGCGATGAGCGCAGCGAGGAGCTGGTTCGTCTCGGTCGTGGCCGTACTCGGCCTCGTGCTCGCGCTCCACCACCTCGGCGTGGACGTCAGCGCCAACGTCGGGGCGGTCCTGCACGACGCAGAACACCTTCTGGGCCAGCCCCTTCTCCCCCAGTAGGGGGGAAGGGGCCCGGCTCCCCCTCACCCTAGGGGCCGTCGGGCCAGACGGGAGGCGAGCTCTGGTGGGCGGAGCACCCCGTCGGGGGTCACGAACGCCGTGACGTACCTCGCCGGGGTGACATCGAACGCCGGGTTGCGCGCCCGGCTCGACGGCGGGGCGAGGCGGCGACCGCCGAGCTCGAGCACCTCCTCGGGGCCCCGCTCCTCGACCGGGATCGCCCGCCCGCTCGCCCGACGTGCGTCGAACGTCGTCCACGGCGCGGCGACGTAAAACGGCACGCCGTTCTCCCGCGCGACGACGGCCTTCTCGTACGTGCCGATCTTGTTGGCGAAATCCCCGTTCCGCGCGATCCGGTCGGCGCCGACGACGACGGCATCGACCTCGCCGGATCGAAGGTAGTGGCCGGCGGCGTTGTCGGCGATCACGGCGTGCGGGATCCGCTCCCGGGCCAGCTCCCAGGCGGTCAAGCGGGACCCCTGGAGGAGGGGCCGGGTCTCGTCGACGAAGACGAACAGCTTCGCGCCCCGCTCGTGGGCGACCCGGATCGGTGCGAGGGCGGTGCCCCACTCCACCGTCGCGAGCGCCCCGGCGTTGCAGTGGGTGAGGACGCCGTGGGCCCGGCGAAGGAGCGGCGCCCCGACGGTGCCGATCCGATGGCACGCCTCCACGACCCGCTCGCGGTAGGCGTGAGCCGCCTCCAGCGGGTCCTCGCCGGCGGCCCAGGCGCTCCGCACCGCGTCGATCCCCACGAACAGGTCGACGGCGGTCGGCCGGGTCGACCCGAGGAGCTTCGTCGCGCGATCCGGGGACGATCCCCCGCGCCGCGCGGCCAGCGCCATGCCGTAGGCCGCGGCGACGCCGATCGCCGGCGCGCCCCGGACCGCCAGGGTCCGGATCGCCTGGGCGACCGCCTCGGCCGTACGCAGTCGGCGGACGACCGTTCGCCCCGGGAGCTCCCGTTGATCGAGGAGCGCGAGGGCCCCTCGCTCCCACCACAGCGCCCGGACCGGCACGGATCCCCTACGCGTCGAACGTGTGCAGGAGGTCGAGCCAGGGCGCCTCGACCGTTCGCGTCCCGGCGAGCGCCTCGTCGAACGGGATCCCGACGATCTCCCCGCCCCGCAGCACCGCGACCCGGCCGGTCCTCCCCGCGAGCGCGAGGTCGACCGCCGCCGCGCCGAGGCGGCTGGCGAGGATCCGATCGAACAGCTCCGGCGCTCCGCCTCGCTGGATGTGCCCGATCTGGGCGCTGCGCGTCTCCGCCCCCGTCGCCGCCCCGATCCGTCGGGCGAGCTCGGCCCCGACCCCCCGCTCCGCGAGGAGCTCGTGCCCGAACTCGTCCTTCGCCCCGGCGCGACCGGCGGCGAGCCCGAGGTCCACGCCCTCGCTCACGACGACCAGCGCGAAGTGGCGCGCGGCGAGCGCCCGCCGTACCCGGGCCAGCACGGCCTCCTCGTCGTACCGTTCCTCCGGCACGAGCGTCGCGTCCGCGCCCCCGGCGAGGCCCGTGGCGAGCGCGACCCAGCCGGCGTTCCGGCCCATGACCTCCAGCACGATCGCCCGGTGGTGGCTCGCCGCGGTGTCCCGCAGGCGCTCGAGCGCCTCGACCGCGACGCTGACGGCCGAGTGGAAGCCGAACGTCCAGTCGGTCCCCCGCACGTCGTTGTCCATCGTCTTCGGGACCCCGACGACCGCCCGACCCCGTCGCTGGAGCTCCCGCGCGGCCCCGAGCGTGTCGTCGCCGCCGATCGCGACGACGACGTCAATCCCTCGGTGCTCCAGGGTCGCGAGGACCTTGTGGGCGTCCTCCTCGCGGGCGAACGGGTTGGTCCGCGAGGTGCCGAGGACCGTCCCCCCCTTCCCTTCGAGCCCGACGACGTCGGCCGGCGTGAGGGGACGCGCGAGATCGTCGCGCACCCCCTTCCAGCCGTCCAGGAACCCGAGGCTCTCGTGCCCGGCCATCGCGGCACGCCGCACGACGGCGCGGATCGCCGGGTTCAGGCCCGGGCAGTCGCCGCCGCCCGTCAGGACCCCGAACCTCACGCGGCGACCTCGAGGTAGCCCCGCGGGGCCGTCGACAGCATCTCGTAGCCGCTGCGCGTCACGACGATGTCGTCCTCGATGCGGACCCCGCCCTTGCCCGGGAGGTAGATCCCCGGCTCGACGGT
This sequence comes from Thermoplasmata archaeon, assembly GCA_030044695.1. Lineage (GTDB taxonomy): Archaea > Thermoplasmatota > Thermoplasmata > Lutacidiplasmatales > UBA184 > Lutacidiplasma. The sequence continues at coordinate 11,887 of JASIDM010000087.1, read as the reverse complement.
GAGGACCATCCCCTCCTCGATCGGCTCGTCGACCTTGGCGTTGTACCCCCAGCCGTCGTGCACGGCGAGCCCGATCGTGTGGCCGACGCCGTGGATCAGCCGGCCCTTGTACGGGGAGTCGTCGATGACGCGCTGGGCCGCGAGGTGGACCTCCTTGCCGGGGACGCCCGGCCGGACCGCCGCGAGGGCGGCCTGCTGGGCCCGCTCGACGATGTCGTGGACGCGGTGCATCTCGGGGTCCGGCCTGCCGAAGTGGAACGAGCGGGTGATGTCGCTCGCGTAGCGCCGGAAGAACGCCCCGTAGTCGCAGACGATCGAGTCGCCGGCGGCGAGGCGGGCCTCGCCGGGCGAGTAGTGGGGCTCGGCGCCGTGCGGGCCGAAGGCGACGATCGTCGCGAACGACCGCCCGCTCGCCCCGTGGCGGTTCATCCGGTACTCGATCTCGGCGGCCAGTTCGAGCTCCGTCATCCCGCGGCGGAGCAGCGTGGGGATCTCGACCCCGACCTTCGAGCCGATCTCCGCGGCGCGACGGAGGCGCTCGACCTCCTCCCGGTCCTTGACGGCGCGGACCTTGCGGATCGGGGCCGAGACATCGACCCATGTCGTCCCGGGTCGGAGCTTCTCGAGGTGGGTGAACCAGCCGTGGGTCAGCTCCGCGAAGTTGAGGCCGACGGTCGTGGCCCCGTCCAGGATCTTGCCGAGCTGCGCCTCGGTGCCGTCCCGCTCGACCCGGTGCACCGTGATCGACGTGTCGCCCTTGGCGGCCTCCTCCGCGGTCTGCGCCTCGAGCGGGGAGGTGAGGAGGTCGATCCGCCCGTCGGGCCGGGCGACCAGCACCGAGCCCTCGAACAGCCCGCTGGGAACGTCGAACAGGTAGAAGAAGCTCTGATCCAGGTGCGGCTCGACCGAGTTCGCCACGACGAGCGCGTCGACCGGGGTCTCCAATCGCTCGAACAGCTTGCGGACCCGTTCCTTCATCGGGCCGACGAACGGCTAGGGGGTCTCAACCTTTGCGGAATCGGCCCGGGTGCCGGCCCGCAGGTCCTTCCACGACAGGACCGGTTCCCGGGCCGCACGGACCTCGTCGATGCGGCCGACGGCGCAGGACGTCGGCGCCGCGTGGAGGTGCTCGGGGGAGTCGTCTAGCGCCCGCTCCACGGCGGCGGCGAACTCGTCGAGCTCCCGCTTGGACTCGGTCTCCGGGGTCTCGATCATCAGCGCCTCCTCGACGAGCGTGGGGAAGTAGACCGTCGGCGCGTGGACCCCCTCGTCCAGGAGGCGCTTCGCGAGATCGAGGGTCCGGACCCCCTTCGCCTTGAGCGGCGTCCCCGAGAGGACGAACTCGTGCTTCACCAGCGGGCGGAACGGCCGCGGCAGCCGCCGGCCGAGCCGGGCCGCCAGGTAGTTCGAGTTCAGCACGGCCCGGCGGGCGATGTGCCGCAGTCCTTCCTCGCCGTGGGCAAGGATGAACGCGTAGGCCCGGAGGTCGAGGCCGAAGTTGCCGTAGGCGGTCTTCACCTTGCCGATCGACCTGGGCCGGTCGTACTCGAGCCGGAACCGACGTCCGGACTTCGCCACCCGTGGGACCGGCAGGTACGGCGCGAGCGCTTCCCCGGCGCCGAGGACGCCGGCGCCCGGTCCGCCCCCCCCGTGGGGGGTCGCGAACGTCTTGTGGAGGTTGAGGTGGGCGACGTCGAATCCCATGCGACCGGGGTTCGTGACCCCGAGGATCGCGTTCAGGTTCGCTCCGTCGTAGTAGAGCATCGCCCCCGCCCCGTGGACGGCCTCGGCGATCTCGAGGATCTCGCTCTCGAACAGGCCGGCGGTGTTCGGGTTGGTGAGCATGAAGCAGGCCGTCCGCTCCGAGAGCGCGGCCTTGAGGGCGGCCAGGTCGACGCAGCCGTCCTTGGAGGTGATCTCCCGGGTGACGAAGCCGGCCATGCTCGCCGACGCCGGGTTCGTCCCGTGCGCCGTGTCCGGCAGGAGCACCTCGGTCCGGCGCTCCAGCTCGCCCCGGTCCCGGTAGTAGGCCCGGACCATCAGCAGCGACGTGTACTCGCCGTGCGCCCCGGCCGCGGGCTGGAGGGAGACCTCCGGGAAGCCGGTGACCTTGGCGAGAAGGCGCTCGAGCTTCCAGGTGATCTCGAGCGAGCCTTGGACGGTCGCCTCCGGCTGGTACGGGTGGACCTGGGCCGCCCCCGGCCGGCGCGCGAGGAGCTCGGAGACCTTCGGGTTGTACTTCATCGTGCACGAGCCGAGCGGGTAGATGCCGGAGTCGATCCCGAAGTTCATCTGGGAGAGCCGGGTGTAGTGCCGGACCACCGTCGGCTCGCTGAGCTCGGGCCACCGCAGTCCCTCGTGACGACGGAAGCGGTCGGGCACTCCGGGGATCGCCGGCGCCGGCTCGGGGGCGTGGGCGTGCGCCAGGTCCCAGATCGGCGGCTCGTCCCAGCGCGCCTGGCGGTAGCCGCTCATCGCCCTCCGCCCGAGGCCGCCCAGGCCTTCGCCGCCGCGACGTACCGGGCGATCTCCCTCTCGCCGACGGACTCGGACGGGGCCACCAGCAGTCGCTCCGGGCCGTGCGTCGCCCCGGGACGCGGGTCGGCGAGCGGGTGCCCTCCGAGGACCCGGCGGCGGCGGAGCCGGTCCAGGAACGCGGCGGCCGTTCCGCGGCCGAGCTCGACGGCGAACTCCCCGAGGTACGGCGCCTCGAACCGCGGCGCCCGCAGGCCTTCGACGGCGCCGAGTCCCGAGGCGAGGGTCCGCGCCTTCTCGGCGAGGGAGGCCTGGAGGCTCGCGAGCCCCTTGGGACCGACGACGCTCGCGTAGACGACGAAGGCGAGCGCGAGTAGCGACTCGTTGGTGCAGATGTTCGACGTCGCCTTGCTTCGCCGGATGTGCTGCTCCCGGGTCTGGAGCGTCAGCGTGTAGGCCGGGCGCCCGTAGGCGTCGACCGTCGCCCCGACGATCCGACCCGGGGCGAGGCGCATGTGCTCCCGACGGCAGGCGAACAGGCCGAGGAGGGGCCCGCCGAACGACGGGGCGACGCCGAACCCCTGCCCCTCGCCGACGACGACGTCGGCCCCGTAGGAGCCGGGGGGCTCGAGGACGCTGAGGGCGAGCGGGTCCGCGACGACCACGAGCGGAACGTCCCCGATCGTGGGCTTGAGCTCGAACAGCTGCTCATCGAGGCCGCCGAAGCCGTTGGGGACGTCGGCGAGCACGCCGAAGACGTCCCCCTGGCGCACGGCGCTCCGCACGAACTCGAGGTCGAGCCTCCCGGTGCGGTCGTCGAACGGGATCTCCTCGACGACCAGGCCCGGGCCGCTCGCGTAGTTCGCGAGGACGCTCCGCTCCTCCCACGGCAGGCTCGCGGGGACAAGGAAGCGGCGGCCCTCGTGGAGACGGCGGGCGAACAGGAGGGCCTCTCCCGCGGCGCTCGCCCCGTCGTACAGCGACGCGTTCGCGACGTCCATCCCCGAGAGCTCGACCCAGAGGCTCTGGAACTCGAACAGGGCCCGGAGCATCCCCTGGCTGGCCTCGGGCTGGTACGGGGTGTAGGCGGTGTAGAACTCGCTCCGCGAGACGATCGCGTCGACCGCCGCGGGGCTGTACCGGGCCGAGATCCTGCCCCCCAGGAAGCTCGCGAACCGCCCGAGGGGGCGGTTGCGCTCGAGCAGCTTGTCGACCTCGGCGACGACCTCCGCCTCCGAGCGGGGCGCCCCGACGCCCAGTCGGCCGAGGCGGGCCTTCTTCGGGACGTCCCGGAACAGCTCGTCCGCGGAGGCGAGGCCCAGCGCCTCGAGCAGCGCCGCCTCCTCGCCCACCTCGTCGGAGATCCAGCGGACCACGGGCACGCCCCGCGCCCGCGACCTTGCCGCGGTTTAAATCCGTTCTATCGTCCGGGTGTGAGCGTCGCACGGTTCCCGGCCGCGGCGGCCGCCCCGAGCGTCTTCTTCCGCTCGTGTCCCCTGGCGCCGCCCGATGGCCCCTCGCTCTCGCGCCGCCGACGCGCCCCGGGGTCGCCGGGCTCGAGCGCCGCCCGCCGAGCCGTCGATCACCCAGGAGCTCCTCGAGACCGCCTTCCACCGGGCGTCGCTCGCGAACCCCCACGGTAGCTCCAAGCCCGAGCGGGACCGTCGACGGGCGCAGCTCAAGGTCGTCCGCGCCTCCGCGACCGTCGGGCGGCACCTGCGGCTGGAGGTCCGGGACCTTCGACCGCCGGCGGTCGGCGAGTTCGAGCAGGAGCTCCTCGATCGGGCGTTCGGGCCCGGGACTCGGGAGAGGAGCTTGGCCCGGCTGCGGAGGGCCGAGGAGCGGATCCGGCGGACCGCGACCGAGGCCGAGCGCGAGGTCGCCCGGGCGGCGGGGAGCGAGGAGCTCGGCGTGCTCGTGCGCCGGTTCTACGGCCGGCTGGCGAGCTTCGTCCGCGAGGTCGAACCGGATCTCGCGCGCGCGCGGGCGATGCGCCGCTTCCTCAAGGAACGCCCGCGGCTCGAAGCCGGCGCGCCCCGGCTCGTCGTCGCCGGCTTCCCCAACGTCGGCAAGTCCTCGCTGGTCGCTCGGCTGTCGTCCGCGCGGCCCAAGGTCGCCCCCTACCCGTTCACGACCGTCGCCATCGCCGTCGGGCACGCCGACCTCGGCTTCGATCGCCTGCAGGTCGTGGACACGCCGGGCATGCTCGGCCGTTCGGGCCGGGCCAACCTCGCCGAGACCGAGGCCGAGCTCGCGGTGTCGCGGGCGGCGACGGTCGTGCTGTTCGTCCTGGACCCGAGCGGCAGTTCCGGCTATCCGATCGAGGAACAGGAGCGTCTGCTCGCGCGCTGGCGGGAGGAGTTCCCCGAGCTCCCGATCGTCGCGGTCGAGACCAAGGCGGACCTCGCGCGTCGGCCCGGGGCGACCCTGGCCGTGTCGGCGAAGACCGGCGAGGGTCTTGAGGAGCTGTGGGGGGAGATCCGTCAGCGGTTCGTCCCCCGGGGGGAGCTGCCCCCCATGGAGATCGCCACGGTCGAGGAGGAGCCCCCGGCGTCGAGCCTCCCCGCTCCGCGCCGCTCGTCGCGAGCGCGATCCCCCCGGGCGCCGCGGGAGCCTGCCGCATGACCTGGACACGGACCGGGGTCCGGGCCGACGAGCTCCGCGAGGAGGCTCCTCGCGGCGTGACGATCGGGGAGCGGGCCATCGTCCTGCTCCGGCAGGACGGTACGGTCCTGGCGGTGGAGGGGGCGTGTCCCCATCTCGGAGGGGACCTCGCCGACGGGACCGTCGAGCGGGGGCAGCTCACCTGCCCGCTCCACGGGGCGGTCTTCGACGTCGCCACGGGCGAGGTCCGTGCCGATCCGTTCGGCCTCGTGCCGCCCGAGGGCGGGGTCGGGCCGCTCGCGGTGTACCCGGCGCGCGTCGTGGGGACCGAGGTCGAGGTCGACCTGTAGTCCCGGGTCACGCTCGGCGGGCCCGAGGCGGGCGTTATCTTCCACGACCGGTCCGGTCCGCGGATGCGGTCCGAGGGCCCGTTCCGGGGACTCTCGCTCGATCTCTGGTTCACGTCGTTCTTCCACGGTCCCGAGGACCCCGCGACCTGGGAGTCGGCGCGCCTGAGGGTGCTCGCTCGCTACCTCGCCCTACCGTCCGGCCGACCGTGCCGCCCGGAGGAGCTCGCCACGGCGTCACGGGCCGTCCTCGGCACCGTGCGCCTCAGCGGCCCGGTCACGACACCGCCCGAGCAGATCGTCGCGGCGATCGCGCGACGCCTGGACGCCGTGGTACAGGGAGGCCTCGGCGAGGCCGGCCTAGCGTACTCCGCCGCCGGCCTCGCGGAGTGCCCGCCGCGACCCAACCCCGAGGCCGTGACGGTGGTCGACGAGCTGGCGGCCCGAGGGATTCCCACCGTGCTGGTGACGAACTCCGCCCGGGCCTCGGCGACGTGGCGGGAGTTCCTCGCCGCGCCGGGACGACCTCGTTTCCGCGACGTCGTCTCGTCGGCGGACTTCGGGAGCGCGAAGCCGGACCCGGAGATCCTGCTCGAGGCCGCCCGGCGGCTTCGCCTTCCCCCCGAGAAGCTCCTGCACGTCGGCGACCGCCGGGACCTGGACGTGACGGCGGCGATCGCCGCCGGGTGCGGCGCGGCGCTCTACCGCGGGCTCTGGGACCGGTACCCCGACGACCTCGCCACGGAGGAGGCCGAGCCCTCGCCCGAGCACGCCGGGGTCCCGGTGCTCGATCGCCTCGAGGCGCTGCTCGATCCCCGGCTCTGGGAGCCGCAGGATCGGCCGGCCGCGGACCGCTAGAGCGAGAACGGCCGTCCGTTCTCGGGCAGCACGACCTCGCAGAACGGCTCGAGCGCCTCCCGCAACGCCTCGCGGTGGTCCCCGTGCATCAGGACGACCGTCCTCGCGCCGGAGTCCTTGGCGAACCGCACGAGGTCGCCGTGGCCCGCGTGGGCGGAGAAGTCGTACTTCTGGACCTCCCCGAGGGGGCGTATCGTCGTCTCGTCGATCGTCAGCGTCCCCTCCTCCAGCAGCTGCCGGCCGTTCGATCCCTCGACCTGGTACCCCGTGAGCAGGATCGCGGTCCGCGGGTCGCGGTACAGCTCGCCGACGTAGTAGAGCACCGGACCGCCGTCGAGCATCCCGCCGGTGGTGACGATCACCTCGCCGTCCTCCAGGGCCCGTCGCCGCTCGCCGGGGTGCTCGACGACGTGGACCCCCTCGAGCGCCTGCCGGAACCGCCGCGCGTCGGCGAGGTACTCCGGGGCCGCGAGGTAGATCTCGTTCACGGCGCGCGCCATCCCGTCCAGGTAGGTCCGGAAGCCCGAGTGGGCGAGGGTGAGGAGCACCTCCTGGGCGCGGCCGACGGCGAAGGCGGGGATGATCGCCTTGCCGCCCCGCTCGACGGTCTCGGCGACCTTGTCGCGGAACCGCCGCTCCGTCTCCCGGCGGTCCGGGTGCTCCCGGCCGGCGTACGTCGACTCCATGACGAGCACGTCGCACTCGACGGGCTCGGCGCCACCGACCAGGCGCGTCGGGATCGTCTGGAGATCGCCCGTGAACAGGACGTCGCGCGCGCCGCGGTAGAGCGCCATCGTCGCCCCCGGGATGTGGCCGGCCGGGGTCAGCTGGACCTCCAGGCCGTGGTGGCGGAACGTCCCGTGCCGGTCCGTGGCGAGGAAGCGGGCGCGCAGGGCGTGGATGTCGCTCGGCGCGTACGGGGCCAGGTAGCCCTCCAGCCGGGCGACCTTGAGGGCATCCTTGGTGAGGAGGTCGGCGACGGCGATCGTGACCGGGGTGGCGACGAGCCGGGTCTTCGGGAGCCGGCTCAGGACCGGGGTCATTCCGGAGTGGTCGAGGTGGGCGTGGGAGAGGAACGCCGCGTCGACGTTCGTCGGGGCCGGCCGCGGGTACGTCGGCGGGTCCGTGGGGGTGAGCCCGTAGTCGAAGAGCAGGGTCCGGCCCTGGTCGCGGAGGACGAGGCCGAGCGAGCCGACCTCCGACGCGCCGCCGAGGAACCGCAGCTCCATCGGCGGTCCGAGAGGGCCTCGGAGATAACGGTGGCTCGCCGAGCGGCTTATCCCTCCCCTCGACTCGACGCGCCCGTGGACGCCCCGCGGGTCCGCGAGCTCGGGGTCCTGCACCGGATCGGGCTCGCCGTCGAGCGGGTCGCGCGGGAGAGCGCCCGTTCGCCGCACCGCGCCGACGTCGTCGCGATGGGGGCGAGCGGGACGCCGACCGAGGAGGTCGACCGCCTCGCCGAGGCGACGATCCTCCGGGCGTTGGACGCCGAGCGGGTCGACTGGAACGTCGTCTCCGAGGAGGTCGGCCAGGTCGACCGCGGCGGGACCAAGACCCTCGTGATCGATCCGATCGACGGCACGGCGAACGCCGTGCGCAACCTGCCGTTCTCCACGGTCTCCCTCGCGCTCGGCACGCGCGACCTCGGCGGCGTCGAGCTGGGCCTCGTCCGCGACCTCTACCGCGGGACGACGTACTGGGCCGCCCGGGGCGAGGGCGCGTTCCGCGACGGTCGGCCGCTCCGCACCCGGGCCTGGCCCGGTCGCGGCGAGGTCGTCTTCCTCAACCTCGGCCGCGCGGCGAGCGCCCGGGCCGCGGCCCTCGCCGCGCGAGCGCGCCGGGTCCGCTCGCTCGGCTGCGCGTCCCTGGAGATGGCCCTCGTCGCCGAGGGGGCCGCGGACGCCTACGTCTTCGAGAACGGCGAATCGACCAAGAACCTCCGGGCGACGGACATCGCGGCCGCCTACCGGCTCGTCCTCGAGGCCGGCGGCTCGGTCACCGACGCCGAGGGGGCGTCGCTCGACGGGTTGCCGCTCGGCGTCGTCCGCCGCACGACCGTCGTCGCCTGCGGCGATGCGGCGTTCGGCCGGGACGTCTGGGGGGAACGCCGGCCGTGAAGGTCGCGCTCCACGCCAACCCGAACAAGCCGGCCGCCGTCGAGCTCGCCCGCCGCGCCCTGCGCGCCCTGGACGGACGATCCGACGTCGTCCTCTCCGAGGAGCTCGGCGCCTTGGAGCCGTCCCGGCCCCGAGCCGGCTGGGATCGGCTGGGCGCGGACGTCCTGCTGGCGATGGGCGGCGACGGGACGTTCCTACGTGCCCTGCGGCGGACGGCGGTGCCGTTGCTGCCGGTGAACGCAGGGACCCTCGGCGTGCTCGCGGAGGTCGACGGTGCGCGCCCCGGCGAGCTGGAGGGGGCGATCGAGCGGCTCCTCGCCGGTCGGTACTTCCTTGTGGAGCGGGCGAAGCTGGCCGCGGAGATCGCCGCCGCGCCCCTGCCCGACGCCACCAACGAGTACGTCGTGCACGCCACGCAGGTCGGCAAGATGGGCTGGTTCGAGATCGCCGTCGACGGTCAGCCCGTGGGGACGATCCGGGCGGACGGTCTCATCGTCGCCACGCCGACCGGCTCGACGGCGTACGCCCTGAGCTCCCTCGGGCCGATCCTCGAGCCGGAGGTCGACGGGCTATTGCTCACCGCGATCGCGCCGTTCCGCATCGAGGCCCGGGCGATCGTGCTCGGCGGGCTGCGGGTCGTGCGGATCCGCTCCCTGCGTGCCGGCGGGACCACCGTCGTCCTGCCCGACGGGGACGGCGAGCATCCGCTCGGCCCCGGCGAGGCCGTGACGATCGCCCGGTCCCCGCGCCGGGCGTCGCTCGTCCGCTTCGGCGCGTCGTACTTCGACCGCCTGAAGGGCAAGCGGATCCTCCCCTGGAGCGAGGAGGACGTGGGCGAGGGCGCCGGTGCCGTTCTTCCGCCCCCAGCGTAGGCGGTCGCCGGACGCGCCCCGCCTGGGGGCGACCCCGACGGCGATCAGCCGTCGAGCGTTGGACAGCGCCCTCGCGAGCGCCCGCTCGGCGTACCCCAACGAGTTCGGCGGCGTCCTCCGGGCGGACCCGCCGGGGACGATCTCCGAGCTCCTGCTCGTCCCCGGGGGGACCGCCGGCCGTCGCCACGCCAACTTCCACCTGTACATGCTCCCGGCCGACCTGACGGTCGTCGGGACCGTGCACTCCCACCCGTCCGGCGCGCTCCATCCGTCCGGCATGGACCTACGGCTGTTCCGCAACTGGGGCCGACGGCACCTGATCGTCGGCGCCCCGTACGATCCCGGCTGCTGGCGGGCGTACGACGGCAACGGCGCCGAGACCCACCTCGACGTCGTCGGCGCCGGCGGACCGCCGCCGGGGCCGCTGCGGACCTACCGTCACCGCGGCCCGCGGCCGCCCGAGGCCCCGCCCCCGACGCCCCTCGACGACGAGGTCTAGCGGGGCGGCGCTACTCGCGCACCGGGATCGTCGGCACGGGCAGCTGGTCCGGCGCGCGGTTCGGGTCGATGATCGCCCGGCCCGGCCGCTCCGAGGGGCTCAGGAGCCCGTGGATGTTCGCGATCCCCTCGAGGAACCCGATGAAGCCGCGGAAGGAGGCGCGGTAGAGCCGGGTGTGGTTCCCCTCCCAGTCGAAGAAGTCGTTGAGCATCTTCTTGGACTGACGGAGGCCGTGCGTCAACGCCCGCTTCAGCAGCTCCTCCTGGAGCGGCGAGAGGCGGTCCCGTCGGAACCAGTCCTTGGACTTGAGGTGCCCCAACGGCACGAAGAACATCGGGACGAGCAGGGCCTTGAAGTCCCAGAGGTCGTCGATCAGGTCGATCGTCCGCGCGACGTCGTCCTCGGTCTCCTGCGGGAGGCCGACGATGAACGTGCACGCCGGATAGACGTGGTTGTCGTTCATCAGCCCGGCCGCCTGGACGACCAGCTCCGGCCACTGCGAGGCCTTGAACGGCGCGACCTTGCCGGGCATCGCCGCCGTGATCATCCGGGGCGAACCGGTCTCGACGCCAACCTCGACGCCCCACCACTTCTGGCGGTCGTCGACGAGCACCTCGGCGCACTTGGAGAGGAGCTTCGGCTTGGTCATCAGGCTCGCGATGGCCACGTGGCTCCAGCCGACCTGCTCGTAGTAGCGCTTGGCGAGCTGCAGGAGCGGGATCAGCTTGTCCTCGTGGGGCATGACGTTCGGGCTGCCGTAGAAGTAGACGTCGTCCGAGTGCAGGATCCCCTTGCGGACGCCGATCGCCGCGTTGACCTTGAGCTCCTCCTCGATCTTGGAGAGCGGGTACCACCGCGTCGGGCGCGTCGTCACCGAGCAGAACGAGCAGCCGCGGCAGCATCCCCGCCCGATCTCGACCAGGCCGTTGACGCTCGGGTAGCGGATCGAGGAGATCTGCTCGACCTTCGGCGCCTCCTTCGGCGTCATGATCACGTGGGGCGGCAGGAACTCGTCGCGGAGCGCCTTGCCGACGATCTCCCGGACGAAGACGTCGCTCTCCCCCTCGACGACGGTGTCGATCCCGCCGATCGAGTCGACAAACTCCTGGATCCACGGCAGCTTGGACCGAGTGGCGGGCGAGAGCTGCCAGGCGCACGGGCCGCCCGCGATGATCTTGAGGCCCCGACGGCGGGCCTCGACGACCGCCGGCTGGCTCAGCATGCGCTTGAAGTTCACGCAGTTGAGCGTCTCCTTGCGCATCACGCCGCCGAACGTGGAGCTCGGCGGGTTCAGCCCGAAGTAGTCGTGGCCGGAGACGAGGAGGACCTTCGCCTCCCCGGGCATGTAGCGGTCGAGGAAGCTCGGGTGGACGATCCGCGCGTCGACCCCGGCGTCCAGGAGCGACGCCTCGATCTTGCGCATCCCGTACGGCGCCTGCCGGGGGAACCCGTGCTCGTCGGTCGCCATCACGGGGTAGAAGAGCCGCTGGTAGACCCCCTCCGGGAAGATGTACGCCGGCGTGGTGGTCCCGAACCCCAGGAACTCCTTCCCGTGGTGGTTGCTCATCATCGTCCAATCGCACGTGATCACGACTTCCGGCATCGAACGAGACCTCGACCCCTGCGGGCGGTCAGCGCATCCACGAAGCCGAGCTTTTTAATGGCTACGCCCCGCCGACGGGGGCCCCGGCCGGTCACTCCGGGTCGATCTCGTCATCGTCCCGGGGCAGGATCCCGTCCACGCCCTCGTCCGGCTCCTCGCTCGCCTCGGACGGCTCCGAGCCGTCGCGGAAGGCGGGGTCCCGCTGGAGCAGATGGATCCGGACGCAGTCGCGGTGGGCCGGGCGCCCGTTCCAGGAGCTCGTCTCGCTCGGCGCCCCCAGGGGTTCCTTGCAGAGGGAGCAGATCTCCGGCGGCGGGGCGATCCACGAGATCCGTCGCGGGGGCGCGGTCATCTCCGGTCGACCCGGAAAGGGCCGCGGCAAGGGTATAGGTTTCGCCCGAGGCGACCGCCCCTCCGGGTCCGGCAGCGGGGCCCAACGCCGCCCGCGCCCGCTCAGCCCCCGACAGCCCGTCCGGGGCCGCCCACGGCGAGCCGGATCGCGTCGACCGCCG